>JADHXT010000046.1 GCA_016782825.1 Candidatus Brocadiia bacterium
CCCCAGGTAGACCCGTCCCGCTGCGTCCATCTCTACGCCTTCTCCGCCGTCCCGCGCATTGCCGCCGAGGAGCGTCGCGGCTTCGAGCCGGGAGCCGGCGGCGGAGACGATGGCCACGAAGCGGTCGCCCGTTTGCCGCCACGCGCCGGTCATCCCACCGGCGTAGCGGCGCTGGAAGGCGTTGGGCGTGGTGGGGAAATCGGGCGACGAGGTGAAGCCGACGACACAGGCTCGGCCGGCCCCGTCGAGGGCCAGCCCGTGCTTGCCCGCAGCCCCGTCCTCCTTCGACCCGCCAAGCAAGGTCGCGTAGAGTAGCCGCGAGCCGTCCGCGGCCAGCTTCGCCACGAACGCGTCCTGCTTCCCGCGCCGTTGCCGCTGGAAGGCCCCGCTCGTGACCGGGAAGTCGGTCGAGAAGGTCGAGCCCGCCACAACCGGCTCGCCGCTGGAGCCGACTCGGAGGGAGGGAGCCAGGTCGCGCCCCGAGCCGCCGAAGTAGGTGCACCAGACGACGCGGCTCCCGTCGGGGGCGACCTTGGCGACCAGGCTGTCCATGCCGCCGGGCTGCCGCTCCTGGAATGCGCCCCGCGTGATATGGGCCGACGGGTGGCTCAACTCGATCATCACGAGGTAGACGGCGCCCTGGGCATCGACGTCCATGTCGCGGATGATCGCCGGCCCAGGCGTCCCGAAGTAAGTGGACCAGACGACGCGCGAGCCGTCCGGGCTGAGCTTGGTGATGAAGCCGTCCTGCTTGCCATAGGCGCGGTTGGCCCGCTGGTCGCCGGCGAACTCCGGCTGGACGGTCCCCGGCGTGGTGGGGAACCCCTCGCCGGCGCGGCCAGCGACGTAGACGAACCCCTGCCGATCCACTCGGACCGTGTAGGCGCGGTCGTAGTTGGGCCCTCCCAGGAACGTTGACCACACAATGCGCCCCTCCGGGTCGAGCTTCGTCACGAAGACGTCCATCGGCCCGCGCGCGCCGGCCGAGCGCCCACTGGCGTCGTGCGTGCGGCTGTACGCACCCGGAGTGGTCGGGAAGTCCGCAGACCGCGTGCCCCCTGCGACGAGGATGTTGCCCTTGGCGTCCACGGCGACGGCCCGAGCCGTGTCCTCACCGCCCTTGCCGCCCAGATAGGTCGAGAAACTCAGAGCGTAGCCCTCCGCGGCCTCTGCCTCGAGGCCTACGGTCAGCAGCCCTGCGATCGCCACGGAGCAGACGATCGCGATGTGAACTGCGGGAAGCTCTCTCATGCCCTTGCTCCATCCATTGGTCTTGTGCTCTCCGCACTGATGGGCTCCGTGCGGTCTCGCGAGCACGCCCCGGCAGCTTAGGACGCTTCGGGATGGTTGTCAAGACACTCGCGCCGGACGCTGAACGCGGGTTCGAGCCCTCGTGAGGAGGCCCAGATCACAGGGGGCACTGCGTTCCTTCCGTTCCTCCTGCGGCTGTCGCGGCGTTTGAACCCCTCGAGCCAGAAGGCTATGATCGCTGGAGGTGATCGTGAGGTGGGCGCGTGTGCGGAGGAATGAGCATGGCAAGAGCCGGCGTACACTGGGTAGCGTTGATATGGCTGGGGATGGCGGCCTCGCTGGCAGGCACGAGCGAGGTGACGTACCCGCCGAAGCTGCCCGACGGCAAAGCGGTCGCGACCGCATGCGTGGACGCCTTCCTGAAGGCTCAGCCCGCGATGGGGAGCGTGCTGGTCGCCAAGACCCCCCCGACCGTGGACTTCCTCTACTACCCCGGCCAGACGTACGAGGGGAAGCCGTGGTCGAACTGGGGCGACGGCGTGGCCATCGAGGGGAAGTACTACTCGGCCATCGGCGACCACAAAGGGCCCGACGGCAACGCCTTCGTCTACGAGTACGATGCCAGGACGAAGAAGCTCCGTCTCCTCGTCGATGTCAGGAAGGTGCTGAAGCTGCCCGAGGGCCACTACACGCCAGGCAAGATCCACGGCCGCCTCGACGTGGGCCGCGACGGCTGGCTCTACTTCTCGACCCACCGAGGCTCCACGCGGGTCACGACCGGCCAGCATCACTACCGGGGCGACTGGATCCTGCGCCACCACCCGCCGACCGGGAAGACCGAGGTCGTCGCTCGCGGCCCCGTTGGCAAGCAGTGCATCCCATGCAGCGTGCTCGACCCCGAGCGGCTCATCTTCTACGGCGGCACCGCGGCCGGCGACATCAACGACAAGCGCATCACCTTCTTTGCTTACGACGTCGGGGCGAAGAGGCTGCTCCACTCCGGCTACGGCGGCCCGGCGCGCTACATGATCTTCGCGAAGTCGACCGGGAGGGTCTACTTCGCCCCCGGGGTCGAAGGCCCGCTGTACCGCTACGACCCCGCGAAGGGCGGCCCGCCGGTTCGGCTCGATGCCAAGATCGGTCTGCGCTCGGCCACTCAGGAAACCCCGCAGGGCTGCGTCTACACCGTCTCGACCCGAGGCGATGCCACGCTCTGGCGCTTCGACGTGAAGACCGAGAAGGTCGAGAAGCTCGGCTCTGCGACCATCGGGAGCCAGTCGTACATCACGACTCTCGACGCCGACCCGACGGGGCGATACCTCTACTACGTCCCCGGGGCGCACGGCGGCAGCGAGAGGGACGGCACGCCCATCGTGCAGTTCGACGTTCAGACCCGGCGTAAGAAGGTCATCGCCTTCCTTCACCCGTTCCTGAAGGAGCAGTGTGGCTACACGCCCCTGGGCACGTTCGGCTCGGCCGTCGATCCCAAGGGCGACAAGCTCTACATCACGTGGAATGGGAATCTCGGCGGGCAGCGGCGCGGCCGGCTCACCTGGGACGCCTGTGCGCTGACGGTGGTGCACATCCCCGAACGCGAACGCACGCCCTGAATGGAGAAGCGATGTTGCGCGACCTCCTCACCGCACCTCTCGTGCTCTGCGCCTCGCCCGCCTGCGGCGCCGCGTCTGCGTCGGCAGGACAGAGCGCATTTCGTTTCGTCGAGGCAGCGTCCTCGTGGGGCATCGCAGAGCCGCTCGCGGGGATCATGGCGCATGCGGCCGCGTGCGGCGACATCGACGGCGATGGCGACCTGGACCTCTACATCGGCAACTTCTGCGACCGGCCACCGGAGCGATACCGGCCCGCGCCCGGCCCCGTGCCGAACCTGCTCCTGATCAACGAGGGCGGGCGATTCCGGGATTCGGGCCAGCGGGCCGTGGTCTTCAAGGCCCGAACCAGCGGCGCCGTCTTCGCCGACCTGGACAACGACGGCGACCTCGACCTCGTCGTGACGAACAACTCGAAGAGCCGGGGCCTTCGCGTGGCGAACAAGCTCTTCGAGAACGTCGGGGGCCGCTTCCGCGACGTCTCGGAGGGCAACGCCGTCTGCATCATCATGGGGGGGCGGAGCATCGGCGTGCTGGACTTCGACGGCGACGGGCTCCTCGACTTGCTCGTGGCCGAGGACAAGTGGACCGAGCGGCACACGCGCCTCTTCCGCAACAGGGGCACACTCCAGTTCGAGGACGTCACGGCGAGAGCCGGGCTGCCGAGCGATCTGCCGGGGCTCGGCGTCATCACCCCCGACCTGAACCTGGACGGCTGGCCCGACATTTTCGTCAGCCAGGCCAACCGCCTCTTCCTCTCGCGCGGCGACGGCACCTACCGCGAGGCCGGATCAGACGCGTTCCAGTACCCGCCGATCAACAGGGAGGCCTCGCCGTGTGGGGTGGCCTTCGGCGACCTCGACCGCGACGGGGACTTCGACCTCGTGATCGTGGACCACAGCCAGCCCGCGCGGCAGCACTTGTTTCTCAACGAGGGCCTACGCGACGGCGTGCCGAGGTTCCGCGAGGCGACCCGTGAGGCCCACCTCGCCTACGATTTCCCGTCGTGGACGCCTCAGCGCCTGCACCTCAAGCACGCACACGTCGAGGTGGCCGACCTCGACAACGACGGCTGGCCCGACATCGTTGTCGCCGCCACGTGGACCGCTGACGGCGCGACCAGGCCCTTCCTGTGCCGCAATCGGGGCGGCCTCCGCTTCGACGTGCCCCCGGCCGAGAAGGGTGACGCATATTTCCCGGCGGGGCCGGCTGCGGACTTCGACCGCGACGGCCGCCTCGACCTGCTCTTCGCCGGCGGCGTCCCCGGGATGCCCTCCAGGCTGTTCCTCAACCGCAGCCCCAGGAAGCACTGGCTCCGCGTGCAGGTGGTGGGCAAGACCCTGAACCGCATGGGCATCGGGGCCAAGGTCGCGCTCTACCAGCCAGGGAAGCTCGGCAGGCCCGAGGCCCTCATCGGGTACCAGGAGATTGGCACGGGATACGGCTACTGCACAGGCCAGGAGGCCATCGCCCACTTTGGCCTGGGCGACCTCGCCCTGTGCGACGTCCTGATCACCCTTCCCTTCGGCAAGGGCTCGATCCGCCGGCCCAGCGTGCCCGCGGACCGCCTGCTCACCGTGGCCGAGCCATGAGGCTTGCACGCATCGCCCCCCGGCGCGAAAGTACCCGCCGCCGCGCCTGGCCAGGCGGCGCGCCGTTCTCGAGCCATCCGGACCGGTGGCGAACAGGCGGAGTGCCGGCGGCCGCTTCCTCGTAATGCTCACCGGCCCTTTGCGCCGACCCGCCGCAGCATCAGCACTGGTTCGGCATCGATCCACTTCGGATCGCTGCCCCTGGGGTAGTGGATGATCTTGAACGGGACCTTGCTGAAGTTGCCCTTCACGCGGACGCGCCCGTCCGGCTCCTGGGTGATGGACACGTCCAGCTTGTCGCGATTGGGCTGGGAGGGGATGATCTCGAGCATCTCCTTGACCGGCAGGACGATGCCGAAATCCCCCTGCTTGATGACGGCCATCACGCCCTTGCTGTTGAAGGGCGTGAGGCCGCCGGCACGGGTCTGCGCGCGAAACCCCACACGCACGATGCGCGTGAGATCGCCCTTGCCGCGTCCGATCCAGCCGTACCTCGATTCCTCCCCCTGGCTGAAGGTCCAGGTGTTCCACCGACCCCCACCCAACTGGAAGATCGATGCGTGCGTGGTGTGGGAGTCGACGACGCGGGCCGTGGGGCTCGATCAGTACGACATGGTGCACATCCCGCTGGCCGAGAACGCGATCGACCCGGTGGGCGCGGTGGTGCTCACTTCCGCCACCCTTGGCTGGGCCGCCGTCACCCCACGGGGAAGCGGCGAGGGAGGGCAAGCTCGGGCAGTGCGGGCGATCGTGCATGGCTTCGCGCTGCCTGTTCCGGCGCGCGGTCGCCGTGTGGCGAGGGTCAGTCGGGCCGCCAAGCGTCGTTGTCGGTGAGCCACTGGCGCGCGCGGACGGCTCCGACGTGCCCGTCCGCGTAGAGGACGTTACAGCGGTCGCCATGGCGGAAGGGGGCGCCGCCGCCGTAGATCCAGGATGTGTGGCGCGGGGTATCGGCGAGCCCGTCGTCATCCCAGTCGTAGACGCGCGGCCACCATCTCACCGTGTAGGCGTAGCTGGCCCTGCCGTCCATCAGCAGCATGGTGGCCGCCGGCCGCCGGACGGCGATGACCTGGATGGAGCCTGGGCCACTGAACGGGCCGTCGCTGTGAGACGTGGGCGAGTAGTAGCGGAACACCTCGCCAAAACTGCACGCGATGCCCCGTCCGCCGACGGACTGAGGGCCGCTGGCCGACCACGCGGGACACCGCACGGTCTTGTGGAGCCGCTCGCCCTGCCCGAGTGTGGGACAGAGGAAGGCGGAGATGGCTTCGCTCCAGAAGGGCGAGCGGGTGGGTGAGTTGCTCCCAGGGAGGAGGTAGCCGAAGGGCGGCAGGAAGTGGCTGTGGCTGATCCCGTAGAGCCGCAGCCCGTGGCCGAGCTGTGCGTGGGTCGAGGCACACTGCGCCGTCCGGCTCTGGCGAAGGGCCCGCCCGATCGCGGTCAGGACCAGGCCAGCGAGTAGCGCGATGACCGCGATCACCACGAGGAGCTCGACCAGGGTGAAGCCCTCGTGGCACGTGGCGTGGTGCCTTGACGCGGGAGAGCGGCGTGGGGGGATGGGGGCGCCGCACGATCTGCGGGCGATGCGCGCAGACGCCGAGCGCGCACGGGGGAGCTGGCGACCTGCTGAATGGGCGCTCGCGCACACCATCCGTGGCTCCTGACCCACGGCTGGCGCGGTACGATCCTGACGGTGGCAGTGGGCCGGTCGTCTGACCGGGCCTGCCTTGCCGAGTAGCACAACGCGTGCCGGTCGGAGGACGGCGAGCGGAGATATGCCCAGCCCGACGCGTAAGCATCGTTCAGGAAATGGGTTACGGTGTGGCGAGTGGGGCCGTCAGCTTGGTCCCCGGAGGCGGTGCTGTACAGGTGTTGGACACCGAGCGCGGTCGTGTGCGCAGAGGATGGACAGGTGCTGGAGCCCCATGGGCGGGTCTGGCGAATCGTGAGGGAGGGGGCCAAGGATGCGGCGGAGGCCGGCTCTGCTCACCGGCGCCGCGGGGCGCCCCGGCTCAGGAGTCCGGCGAGCGCCGTTCGCATCCTGCGAGGGATCAATCGCTCTCGGCAGCCGGCATCGCGGCTGCGCGGGGACAGTCGCTGCTGGGCGCGGCTTCGGTGCGACTCGATGGCCCGCCTTCGGTCGCTGGCGGGCCTGGCTCATCGGCGGCGCACGAGGCGTCGATGTCGAGCATGCGAACGGAGTCGATGTAGCTGGTGGACACACACTTCTTGATGCCGATGAGGCGCTGGACGAGCTCGTGGATGCGGTTGGCGGCCTCGAGCGCGGCGGCGAGTCTGCGGTGGGCCTTCTCGTTGTCGACGCCCTTGCGGAGGACGAGGTCGAGATTGCCGATAACGGTGGTGAGCGGGTTGTTGATCTCGTGCGCCAGGGTGACCGTCATGAGGCCGACGGCGGCGAGCTCGCGGGCCTCGAGGAGCTGGTCGGTCGCGCGCTTGAGTCGCAGCGCGTTGCGGACGCGGGCGAGCACCTCGTTCTGCGCGAAGGGCTTGGAGACGTAGTCGTCGGCGCCCGCGGCGAGGCCCTCGACGATGTGGTCGCAGTCGGTGAGCGCCGTGGCCAGGATGACGGGGAGGTAGCGCTCCTCGGCTCTGCGGCGAATGCGCCGACAGACCTCGAGGCCGTCGATCCCGGGCATCATGATGTCGAGCACGACGAGGGCCAGGTCCGGGACGCGCTCGACGATCCTCAGGGCCTCCCGGCCGTCGCGCGCGACGAGGAGGCGATAGCCCTCGCTCTGGAGCAGGAGGGACAGGAGTCGGCGTGCATCGGCGTTGTCGTCGACGTTGAGGATGCTGGCGGGCGGCTGAGGGGCGGGTTCAGGATCCATGGGGCGCGTTCTCCAACTGGCAGCGCTGGGCCTCGAGGGAGGACAGGTGCCCGGCGAGGGCGTCGACGTCTCCCTGCCGCGCTGCGCGCTCAATGTCCTGGGCCAAGTCGGTCAGCGCGTCCAAGCCGGCCTCCGCTCCCGCCTGGGTGAGCTGCTGCCCCACGGCCCTGATGGCCGTGACGTCGTTGATCTCCAGTGCGCTCTCGAGCGTGGCGATGGCCTCCGCCAGCGATGCCAGAATGGTGCTGTGCAGCTCGCCGGCGATGGCGCGCGCCGTGTCGAGGCCTTCGCCGAGCTCGGCCGCTCCGCCTGCCGGGTGAGGGGAGGCGGGCCCGTGGGGCTCGGGGGGCGGCGCGTAGCGTGCGATGAGGCGGAGCAAGTCGTCGGGGTCGACGGGCTTCGAGAGGTAGTCGTCGCAGCCGGCCTGGCGGCAGCGTTCCTCGTCGCCCTTCATGGCGTGTGCGGTGAGCGCGATGACGGGGAGCGTGGCGTGATCGGCGTCCTGGCGGATGCGGCGGGTCGCTTCCAGGCCGTCTACTTTGGGCATCTGGACGTCCATGAGCACGAGGTCGACGGGCTGGCTGCGGATCGTGCCGATGGCCTGTTCGCCGTCGCCGGCCACGTGGACCCGGTAGCCCTTTTTCTCCAGGATCCTGCGAAGGAGGCGTTGATTGACGCGGTTGTCCTCGGCGACGAGGATGGTGGCCGGGCGTGAGCCTGCATGGCGCGGGGGCCGCTGGGACGACGGCGACGGCTGTGGGGCGTGGATGGTGCCGAGGAGATCGGCCACGTGGGCAACCACGTCGGTGAGGTTGGTCGGCGTCTTGCACAGGACCCTGTCGTAGTCGCCGTTCAGGCGCTCCAGGTCGCCTGGGGACAGGTCCCGGGCCGTGTTGACGAGCACGGGGACGTATCGGGTGGACTCCCGGCTCCGCAACGCCTGGAGCAGCTCGAAGCCGTCGGTGCCCGGCATGGTGAGGTCGAGCACGACGACGTCGACACGACAGCCGGCATCGACGACCGCGAGACACTCCGCGCTGCTCATTGCCCCCACGGCCTCGTAGCCGGCCCGGCCGAGCACGGCCTCGAGGCCCTTGACGGTGTCGGCATCGTCGTCGACGACGAGGATGTTGCCGTTGGTGCCGAGGGAGCGGCGGAATCGGTCGAGCCTGCGGGCCAGCTCTTCGCCGTCGAAGGGCTTCTCGATGTAGTCGATGGCCCCCAGCGCCAGGGCCCGCTCCTGCTCGGCGAGCACGGAGCAGACGATGACGGGGACGTCGGCCAGCGTGGCATCGGCCTTGAGCTGCTTGAGCACCTCGAACCCGCTCATGAAGGGGAGCACGAGGTCGAGGATGACGGCGAAGGGACGCTCGGCTTGGGCCTGGTCGAGCGCCGCTTCGCCGGTGTGTGCGACGGTGCAGCGGTACCCGGCCTTGCCGAGGTGTGCTGTAATGAGCTTGGCGGTCGCCGGGTCGTCCTCCACCACGAGCACCGGATGGCTGTCGGCCGGGCCCGCCGAGCCGGGCTTGCCGGCAGCTTGCCGGCCCCGGTCGGCTGGGGACGGGATGGCCGCGGCCGGGTGCACCGTGGGCTCGCCCAGCTTCGTCCGGATCGTGAAGTGGAACGTCGTGCCGACCCCGACCTGGCTCTCGACCCAGATGCGGCCGCCGAGGAGCTCGGCCAGACGCTTCGAGATGGTGAGGCCGAGGCCGGTGCCGCCGTGAGCGCGGGTGAACGAGCCATCGGCCTGGACGAAGGCCCGGAAGATCCCCGTTGCCTTGTCCTTGACGATGCCCCGCCCGGTGTCGGTGACCGTGAAGTGCAGGCGGCCGTGGCGGTCCTCCTCGGGCTCCGCGGGGCCGATGCCGATGGCCACCGTGCCGCTGTCGGTGAACTTGATGGCATTGCCGACGAGGTTGATGAGGATCTGGCGCAGCCGGGTGCCGTCGGTCGCCGCGGTGCGCGGGGTGTCGGGGTGGGCGTCGACGGACAGCTCAATCCCCTTCTCGAGTGCGCGCGGCTCGAGCAGGTCGCACGTGGCGCGCGCGATGCTGGCGGCGTCGACCGTCTCGATGATGGGCTCCATGCGGCCCGCCTCGATCTTCGAGAGGTCGAGAATGTCGTTGATCAGCTCGAGGAGCTGCGCGCCGCTTTGGTAGATGGTCTCGGCGTAGCTGTGCTGCTCGGCCGTGAGCTCCTCCTGGAGCAGGAGCTTGGCGAAGCCGAGGACGCCGTTCATCGGCGTGCGGATCTCGTGGCTCATGTTGGCCAGGAACTCGCTCTTGGCCCTGTTGGCCGCCTCGGCCGCGTCGCGCGCCGTCTCCAGGTCGTCGGCCATGTTGAGCGATGCGCGCTGCGCCGCCTCCAACTCCTCGGCGCGACGGCTCAGCTCGTGAGTCGCGCGTTCGGCTTCTCGCCGCGCCTCGACGAGCTCGGTGACGTTGATGACGTTGAGCAGCACCCCATCGTAGCGGCCAGCGCGGTAGATGGGCTGCACGCGCAGCATCACCTCGGTGCCGCCCAGGCTCCGTTGCAGGATAAGAGGCTCCGAGCCGGGGTGCTCGCGGAAGCGCTGGAGCTGAGCCAGTATGCGGGCGAGAGCGTCCCCCGTGTGGAACTCCTCGATACGCTGGCCCACGATGGCCTCCCGGCCCTTCCTGGCAAAGCGGCAGAAGTAGTCGTTGACCTCGACGACCACGTTGTCGGCATCGGCGAAGACCACGCCTTCTTCCATGCCGGCGATCATGGCGGCGAGTTTGGCCGTCTCGCGCTGCACGGCCTCCTCCGCCCGCTTGCGCTCGGTGATGTCCGCATTGACCTCGGCAACCAGCCACTCCCCGTCCTCGTTCTGAAACGGGATGGTGGTGACCTGGACGGGCCTGTCGTTCTCCTTGACCAGGACCTCCTCGGTGACAACGATGCTCTTGGTCTCCATTGCCCTCACGATCCCGCAGCCCGGACAGACGTCACTGCGGCCCATGAAGTACTCGTAGCACTTCCTTCCGCTGGGGTCGCCATACACCTTCTCCCACTCCGGATCGATGTACCGGATGTTGAACTCCGCATCTATGATATCGATCCCTGTTCCCGTGGCGCCCAGGATGAACTCGATCTGCTGCTTGAGCGTGCGGCTCTGTCTTTCGGCGTTCCTGCGCTCGGCGACCTCCCTCGCTAGATGCGCGGTGCGCTCGGCGACCTTCTGCTCCAGCAAGGCATAGGATTCGGAGAGCCTCTCGGCCATGCGGTTGAACTCGTCGGCCAACTGCTCGATCTCGTCGCCGGTCTGGATGTTCACGCGATGGCCGAACTCGCCGCTGCCGATGCGCTCCGACCCCAGGTGCAGCGTGTGTATGGGCCGGGAGATCCGACGCGCAAGGAAGTGGGCCACTGCGAGCGCGGCTGCGGTGAACAGCGCGGCGAAGAGCAGGATGGCCGTCCTCAGCCTGGCGATCGGCGCGAATGCCTCACTCGCGTCGATCTCCGCCAGGAGGCCCCAGCCCATCTCCGGCACGTGGGCGTGTACGCCGAGCGCACGGACCCCGCGGTAGTCCGAGTACACGAACGTCTCGTGCTCGTGCCCTTCGGCGAGCCGCCCCGCGCGCATCGAGGCCATGTCCGCCAGGCACTCGCGCGCGTTCCCGGTGTCAACCTTCTGCTTGAGGAACGTGTGCTTCAGGGACCTCGACGGCGTGATCATGAAGCCATAGCGGTTGATGAGATACGTTTCCCCGGTCGTTCCCATGCCTGTCCGGTCCGTGACGATCTTGTTGAGACCATCCAGGCTGAGCCGGGCAACCAGGATCCCGAGAAGCTCACCCGAAGCCAGGTCGGCCAGAGGCGCCGAGAGGGCCAGCGATGGCCTCCCCGTGGTCTTCGAGTGATAGGCGTCCTTGACGAGCGGGCCTTCTTGTGCCCCCACGAAGTAGGCGTCCGTTGACCTGTCCAGTCCGATGCTCTCCGAACTCGTTGACGCGACGACCTGACCGTGGCGGTCGAGGAGGAACATGGCGTACGCGTCCCCATCAGGGCCATCATAGTGCTGTAGCCGTGTGTTCAGGTCACGTACGACGGAGGCCCGATCCGCATCGCCTGCCTCCAGGCTCCGAAGGCCGATCCTCAGAACGCGCGATGTGGCCGCGAGGCGAATCATCTCTCTGTGCTTCCGCACAGAAGTCCGCACGTGCGCGGCACGAGACTGAGCGACCGACTCGAGGTGGGCGCTGATCTGCTTCTCCAGGCCGTTGCGGGCGATGCGATAGGCGGCGAAGCTCACTGCCGACACAACGGCGAGCACGCCGACTACGGCCCCCAGCATCAGCTTCGTGCCGATCCGCATCTTCATCTCGTCGCCATCCCTTTGTCGCAAAGAGCTCGGAGCATGTCAGGGCAGAGCGCCCGCCCGCCGTCGGGCTTGCGCGGGATTCGGCCGTTGCGGTGCTTGATGAGAGCAATCGTGTCGAAGAGCTTCCAGAGACTCCCAGGGTGCTCCGCAGTGCCGAAGTGCTCGAGAGCTTCCTCGCAGGTCGGCCAGTAGAGCCCCTTGACCTCCTTCCTGTACTGCTCCGGCGAGAGGCCGAAATGAGGCGCAATGACCCGGCTGCCCTCGTCCGGGTGCGCCTTGTAGTACTCGACCGCCCTGTACCACCCGCGCAGGAGGCCCCTGACTGCCGCCGGGTTGTCGCGAACGATCTGCTCCCTGACGGTCAGAACATCGACGATGATCCCGGGTTTCTCCCTGGTTGAGACAAGCACATGGGCCCCCTCTCGGGCGGCCGCCCTGCTCACCCAGGGCTCCCAGGTGACCGCAGCGTCCACCTTCCCGTCGAGGAACGCCTGCGCCGCCTTCTCCGGCGACACGGGCACGATGGTGAGCTGCTCCAGCGACAGGCCGGCTTCGTGCAGCAGATAGGCAAGGAAGGTCTCGCCGACGTCGTCGCGCGCAAGACTGACTCTCTTACCCACCAGGTCCTCCAGGCTCCGAATGCCCTCCGTTGCGACGATCGCATCGCCCCCCAGAGACAGGTCGATCACTGCGATGGCGACCACCGGCGTGTCCCCTGCCCTCTTGCTGACGAGCAGGTCGATGGTCCCGGCCTCCGCATCGAGCATCCCTGCCTTGAAGGCGTCGCGCCGCGCAGCGTCGAGCTCCTCGTCCACAAACATAAGCTCGAGGCCCTCCTCGGCGAAGAACCCCTTGTCCGCGGCCGGATACAGAGGCCCGTACCCCACCCAGCTCTGGAACGCGATGGACAGGCGGTCGAGCTTCTCGCCCTCCGGCCCTTCGGACCCGCAGCCGGCCAGGATGAGCAGACAAGCCAGCCACAGAACGACGATCCAGCTCAAGTGCTTCCGGGTCACGGTCTTTCCCTGTCTTTGCGGTGAGAGAAGAAGCACGCCGTTGTTTCTTCGCGCAAGCGACCAGGAACAGCCCGCTGTGCCCATGGCTCGTGACAGCGGCAGGGACATGCCATGCCTCCTTGTGGTGCGTTACGGGCCGCCACGGCCTTGCGCGGTGTTCGGCAGTTCAGCCCCTCGCGTCCGGCGGCGACCGAGGTCGCCGCCTGCCTTGCCGGCTTCGGCGAAGCTCAGGTCGTACGGCGCCTCGAGACCGGCCTTCCCGGCCATCCCGTTGACCTCGCGCTTGAGCTCGATCATCCGCAGCTCGCGGCCGACGGCGAGGCGGTTGAACCGCTCGAGATCGGCGAGGGTCTTCGCCAGCTCCTCCTCGGCGCGCTTCCGCTCGGTGATGTCGCGTATGATGTGGACCATGCGGACCGCTGTCCCGGCCTCGTTGTTGATCGGATAGGCATGCACGTCGAACCACCGATTGCCGAGGTTCGGTTCCTGCATCTCCACGTGCACGGCCTCGCCTCTGCCGAAGACGGTGCAGGACGGGCAGTTGGGGTGTGGCTCCTGCGTGCCGTGGACCAGCTCGAAGCACCGCGTACCGACGAGCTCAGGGCCTGGCACCGCCTCTCGCGCGGCCCGGTTCGCCTGGAGGATGCGGTGGTCGGCGTCACAGAGAATGACCAGGTCCTCGATGGCGTCGAAGGTGCTCTGCCATTGCCGCGCGGCGGCTTGCATGGCCTCCTCGACCCGCCTGCGCGCCGTGATATCGCGCACGACGGCCAGCAGATGCGGCGCGCCCTGGTAGCTCAGCGGCGTGACGTGCACGTCGACCTCGACCCTCGAGCCGTCGTGCCGCACGTGGACCGTCTCGGCACCCGAGCGCCCAGCCGCCGCGGCATCCCGCTCGCACACCTCGAACAAGTGGAGGTGGTCCGTAGGGACGATGTCGCGCGCCGATAGCCCGACCATCTCCTCACGGGTATAGCCGTACAGGCGGCATGCGGCGGGGTTCACGTCCACGACGAGGCGGTCCCGGTCCAGGATCAGCAGGGCGTCAGACGAGGCCTCGAAGATGCGGCGGTACTGCTCCTCGCGCTGGCGGAGGTCCTCCTCCATGCGCTTGCGCACGAAGAAGTCGGGGATCCCGCCCTTCCGGATTCGGGCGGCGAGGTGTGGCTTGTCGCGCATGTAGCGCGCGATGTGCGCCTCGATGCGGTGCGGCGGCGCCATGATGAAGCGGCAGCAGTCGTCGCCCCTGGCCCGGCAGAGGATCTCGCTGGCTACGAGGGTGACGCCGAAGCTCTCCTCACACCAGCCCGACGAGTAGCCGGCGTTCATGATGCACACCGGGGTGTCGGTCACGCACCCGCTCTGGATCCACGCATCCGCCTCGAACGAGTAGGGGTGGTCGTAGATCAGGTAGTAATCTTCGTCCGGTGACGGGCGCGACTCGGCCGAGATGTCCACCAGCGCCCAGCCGCCGCGGCATCCCGCTCGCACACCTCGAACAAGTGGAGGTGGTCCGTAGGGACGATGTCGCGCGCCGA
>JADHXT010000047.1 GCA_016782825.1 Candidatus Brocadiia bacterium
TCCTGGGCGCTCACTTCGGCAAGCCTGCACGACAGCCAGGCGGCCATCCCGCTCGCGCAGATGAGCGCCGAACGCGTCGCGAGCCTGTACGACCTCGCCGACGCGGCCTACGACGCCAAGGAAATCCGAGAGATGTCCGCGCGCCTCGGCCACGTCGCCCTCATCGACCACAACCCGCGTCGGGGAGAGAAGCGCGAGTTCGCCCCGGCCGAAGCGGTCCGCTACCGCCAGCGGAGCTCCGCTGAGCGCGTCTTCTCGCACCTGCACGACAATCACGGCGGACGGCACGTGCGCGTCCGGGGCGCGGCCAAGGTCGCCGCGCACCTCTCCTTCGGGCTGCTGGTCATCGCGGCCGAGCAATTGATCAAGTTGCTCTGTTGACCCGGGCGCTCCGTCGCGCCCGAACCGGTCCGATCAACCCCGAAAACGAGGCGGGGCCGCCCGCAGTCCGTCCCGACTCGGAGGAATCGCGGCGCCATGGCGCCAATGCGGGCCACGGTTGCCCGAAAAGGCGGTGCGGGCCCGCTTCGCCGGTTCCCCGGCCGCCGCGGCGAACTCGTCAAGCGCCTACGGTAAGAGGTTTTGCAAGTGGCTCGATGCACATTCCCCACGGCCCCGCCGCCAATCCAGTGTGGCAGCCGGACGATGCGACGCCTATGTATAGCTGAGTCTAGTGTCCTCGCCACGGGACAACAATAAGGAAATTCCTGATTTTCGCGTTCGCAATTCCTTACCTATCCGCCCGTTCAGGCGCTCTGCCCTGCCAAAATGGCAGCGAGGGCATACATCGGCTCCCAGTCGGCAGCCCGAACCGCCACGTCGCACACCGCGGCCATCCGAGCCGACGGGTTGAAGCCGATCGCCAGCCCGCCGCTGGCCGCGCACAGTTCGGCCACCGCCACATCGTCGTCCCCGCGCCCGATGCTGCTCGCCACCGAGGCCCCTTCGGCCGCCATCCGACGCTCCAGCACCCGGCGTTTGCCCTCCCCGCTCTCGATCAGCCTATCGTGCGCGTAGCCATCGAACACGCGGCGGCCCCGCGGCCCCACGCGGAAGCGCACCGTATTGCACTCCGTATAGCCCAACGAAGGCCTCTCACCGCAGCGAAACTGCTCCACAAAAGCCTCCACCACCACATCCAGTCCCTGCGACACCAGCCCCGTGAGTGCCTGTTCGGCCAGCAGCGCCACCGTCTCGGCCGCATAGGGGTAGGAGCTGCCGGGAATCGTGCGGGCCGCCGCGCGAATGGCGCTCTCGGGCACCCCCGCCATCGAGCGTTCGTAGCGCCGCACCAGCACGCGGAACGGCGTGCCGAGGCCAAACAGGCGCTTGCCCTCCTTCAGCGCGTAGAGCGCCGCGCCCATCACCATTTGCGGCAGGAGCCAGCGGTCGCGGGCCCGCTCGGGACGGCACAGGATCGCCCGAGCCACCCGCGCTCCCAGAACGGTTTGCGTGAAGCCGGGGAACACACATTCGTCGAGGTCGACGGCAAAGATTTCCGTACGGCGGAAGGCCTCCCGCTGATTCCTCAAGGGTTTTCTGGCCACGACAGCCGGCCCCAGCCGAACTGTCGCAGCCCCGGTGCCATCCGCCATAGCCATCGTCCCCACTGCACTGGTGGGCGGGGCCTGAGTCGAACCCGCACCGGCCTTTCGGCCCCTTGGATTCTGGGTCCAGTGCCGCCTTCCCGTAAGGCTTTGCATTATAAGGAGTAACGGCCATGCTGGCAAGGCTACCAACGGGTTACCACGTCCCCGCATGAGAGATTCCTCGCTGTCGCTCCCAGCTTTCGCGGCCGAAGCTGCTTCGGCGGAGTAGGCCAGCATGCCCCCTTCTACCGCGGGCGCGGGGTGTCGGTGATGGTGACGCCGTGAGCCTCGAGCAGGGTGCCTTGGGCGCGCTCGGTTTCCATGACGGCGGTGTTGAGGTCCACGAGCGCGCGGAGCCGCCGCGACTGGGCGCTGGCGAGGGCGGCGACGGCGTCGAGCACGTCCTGGCTGGTGCCCACGTTGGCTTCCTTCAGGCGGATGTTCTCGGCGCGGAGGCGTTCCTGCTGAGCGCGGACGGAGAGGGTGGCGGCGCGAAGGCGTTCGGTGTCGGTGCCCACCTGGCGGACGGCCTCGCGGACCTGGCGTTGGATCTGGCGTTCGAGGAACTTGAGGCGCAGGTGGTCTTGCTGGCGGCGGAGGCTGGCGCGGCGGCGGCGTGCGGTGGCGGCGCGGTTGCCAAGGGGGTATTCGAAGACGAGGCCGACGGAGAGGTCGTAGAAGTCGAGCGAGCGGGCGTGGTGGCCGGCGCCGTGCCAGTCGTCGGCGAGGCCGGCGCTGGCGGCTCGTGCGGTGAGGTCGAGGCGAGGGAGAAGGTCGTGGCGAGTGACGTGGAGCTGGATGTCGTCGTTCTCGAGGGTGATCTTGATCTGGCGGTAGTCAGGGCGCTTGTCGAGTGCGATAAGGAGGGCGCGCTGGAGGTCGAGGGTGGGCGTGGGCGTGGGCGGCGGCGTGGTGGGCATGAGCGGGGCGCCCCAGAGGACGTCGTCGGCTCCGAGGTCGGTGAGCACCTTGAGGCTGTCCTCGACGTCGCGGATGGCATCGTCGGCCGAGATGACGGCTTCCTGTGCCACGGCGACGCCGGCGGCGGCTTGGGCCACGCTGGGGTCGCGGCCGCCGAGCACCTCGGCGCGGACGCGGGCCTCGATGTCGCGCTGAAGGTTGCGGGTGCGTTCGAGGGAATCGAGGAGGAAGGTGCGGTTGCCGTGCGCGTAGGCGAGTTCCCAGTACATGCGGACGGTTTCGGCAATGGTCTGGAGTGCCGCGTCGTGGAGTGCGGCCAGGGCGATGCGCTGGTCGTTGCGGGCCGTGGCGATGGCCGCGGTGTTCACGCGGATGCCGAAGCCTTTGAGGAGCGGCTGGACGAACTGGGCTCCGTGGCCCTGGCGATAGGCGGGGTTGGTGGTGGCGAAGGGCGCGTCGTTCCAGTCCTTCTCCAGACCGTAGAAGGCTTCGGCCTCGGTGCCGAGGGGGAAGCGCTTGCGGAGGCCGAAGGCGGCGTCGCCGTTCTGCTCGCGTTCGCCAAAGAGGGCGGAGCGTGCCTGCTGGTTGGCCTTGCGTCGGTTGAACTCGCCGAAAGCGGCGGGGTCGAAGGCCGCGCGTTCCTCCACGACCACGGTGGCGGCCTGGTGGGGGCTGAGCCGGGCGGCGGCGAGAGCGAGGTTGTGCTGGAGCGCGCGGTGGATGGCATCCTGTAGCGTGAGGGGATGCGGGGAAGGCTTGGCGGCGGCCGGCGGGCGCGGACGTGGTTTCTCCACGGTGGGCTCGAGTGGGGTTTCCGCGCTGGTGGCGACAGCCATGAACAGCATGGCCACGATGGCGGCGCGGCCGGCGAGATGCAGGCGGTGCTGGCTCATGATGGCAAATCCTTTCCGTGTGCGTGGTGGTGCGGACCGTGGTGGCGCCAGGAGGTGTGCCGGGTACATCAGCCCCCGCCACTATAGCGCCCTGCGAGGGAGCGTCAACAGCGGCTGGCGGCGTCCGTTGGGCGAGCCGGGCACTTGACTTCCCGTTCGCAGTGTGTTAGAAGAGCATTAAGATTCTGTAGGGTCGCCCCGAGTGGCTCAGACGAGCCATGGCACGGGAGGGCGACAAAGGGCCGAGACGTTGGCTTCCGACCCCCGGTTGGCAGAGACAGTTCGGAGCGTTGGTGCATGGAGCTCTCGGTTCCCGTGTGGCCCCATGCCCTGCGCGAGTGGAGGGTGAGCATGTCGGGACATGGATCGGTATGCTCGCAACGCTTCGAGTACAAGTACGTGATCAGCGAAGCGCAGGCCGAAGGCGTGACCGCCTGGGCCATGGCCCACCTCGAGCCCGACGTGCATGCCGACAGGGCGCACCACAATGAGTACATGGTGCAGAGCCTGTATCTCGACACCGACGATCTGAGCCTCTACCACGACACGGTGGTCGGCAAGCTCAACCGCTTCAAGCTGCGGGTGCGCTGGTACGACGACCAGCCCGATACCCCCGCCTTCCTCGAGATCAAGGCCCGCAGGAACGACGTGATCGAGAAGGCCCGCGCTCCCGTGCGCAAGAAGCCCGTCGAGCGGATCATGGGCGGCTTCTTCATGAGCCCCAGCGACCTGGACGAGAACACGCCCGAGACTCTCGGGGCGCTCGGGCGGTTCTGCGAGCTGGGCGCCAAGCTGGCCGCACGGCCCGTGCTGATCGTCCGCTACCGCCGCGAGGCATACATCGACCCCACCGGCCGGCCCGTGCGGCTGACGGTCGATCGCGACATCAAGTGCCTACGGGCCGGCCGCCTGGTGGGCGATATCGAGAACCAGCCGTGGCTGGCCACGGCCGACCCGCGCGCCGTGCTGGAGGTCAAGTTCACCGACACCTTCCCCAACTGGGCGCGCGACATGGTGCAGGCGCTGAACCTGATGCGCACGTCGGCCGCCAAGTACGTGCGGTCCGTGGATGCGCTGGCTGCGATGGGCGTGGGGATGGCCTGACGGCTAGGAGTGCGTGCAAGCATGGTGTGGATGCATGAGATCATTGACTCGCTCGATGCGGCGGCCCCAGCCAGCCTGCACACCGTGGGCATGGCGCTGCTGCTGGCGTTCGTGCTGGGGAACGTGATCGCCTGGACCTATATGGCCACCCACTCGGGGCTTTCCTACTCGCGCTCGTTCGTGCAGTCTCTGGTGCTGCTGCCGATCATCCTCACCATTGCCATGATGGTGCTCACCATGGCCAACAGCCTGGTGATCGCCTTCGGGCTCATGGGCGCCGTGGCCATCGTGCGGTTCCGCAATGTATTGAAGGACACGCGCGACACGGCGTTTCTGCTGCTGGCGTTGGTCATCGGCCTGGCGGTGGGCACCACGAGCTTCGAGCTGGCCGTGGCCGGGGCGCTGGCCGTGAGCGGGGTGATGCTGCTGCTGCACTTCACGGCGTTCGGGTCGCGGCACCGGTTCGACATGATTCTCACCTTGCGTCTGGCGGGCGGCCCGCGGTGCCTGGGGTCGCTCAGGCCGGTGTTCGACCGCCACTGCCGGCGCACCGTGCTGGCGTCGGAGCGTGCCAGGGACGGCAGCGGCGACGCCGACCTTTCCTTCCGCCTGCTGCTGCGCGACCCCGGCCGGTCGGCCGAGCTGCTCACCGACCTGACGACCACCGACGGCGTGTCCAACGTATCCATGATCCGCCGAGACGACGAATCCGAGGTCTGATTGCCGATGGCGACACCCCGCCGCATCCCCACCCCGCTCAAGCGCCGCCTGCACCTGCTCCGCATGCGCGTCGTGCCGCTCACCTGCTGGCTGGTGGCCGTGGCGGTCGTGGCCGTGATGTGGCGCACCCGCACCATGCGTCTCGACACCCCCGGCATGATCCAGACCCGCCAGGCCGCCGTGGCCGCCGTCGAGCGCGGCACCATCGCCAGCCTGCACACCGAGCTGTTCGGCACCGTGCGGGCCTCGCAGGTGGTGGTGCGGCTCGACGACGCTGCCGTGCGAGCCGCCCTGGCCGTGGCTGAGGCCGAGGTGAAGCGGCTCGAGGCTGCGTTGCGAGCCGCCGAGGCACAGCTCAAGCAAGACGTGGCCCTGCGCGAGCTCGACCGCTACACCAGCGCCCGCACCTACGCCACGCGGGTGGAGCGGTTGCGCATCGAGAAGCTCGACCGCCTGGTGGAGCTCGAGACCGACCGCGTGGAACTCCAGCGCCTGGCCGCCACCCTGGAGCGCAGCCGCAAGCTGCGCGCCCGCGACGTGATCGCTGCCCAAGACCTCGACGACGTAAAGTTTGGGCACGAGGCCATGCAGCGGAAGATCAAGGCCACCCAGGAGGCCCTTGAGGTGATCGATGGCCGGCTGAGCGACGCCATGTCGCGGAGCGAGATGCCCACGGCGTCGCCGGCGGACGACAGCCTCGAGGTGGCGTTGGCGCCGCTGCGTGAGGAGATGACCGTGCAGCTTCGCCGCGTGGACGAGATGCGCGTGCAGCGCGAGGCCCTCGTGCTCAAGGCTCCCATCGACGGCGTCGTCACCGCCGTGTTCTTCCGCGAGGGCGAGGCCGTAATGCCCGGCATACCCATCCTCACGGTGTCCGACAGCAGCTCGATGCACATCGTGAGCTTCGTCGAGCAGGGCCTGGCGCTCGTGCCCACCGAAGGCATGACGGTGGAGGTGCGGCGGCGCACCCGTCCCATGCAGGTGGCACAGGCACGTGTGGTGAAGGTGAGCCCCCAGGTGGAGCCGATCCCCCAGGAGGTCCTGGGCAGCGTGCCCGTGCTCAAATGGGGCGTGCGGGTGTTCGTGGACATGCCCGCCAGCATGCGGTCGCCGCTGGCCGCCTTCGGCACCGCGGGACTCGACCCGCCGCGGCCCGGCGAGCTGCTCGACGTGCGGTACTTCGTTCCCCATCGGGGAGGACGTACGCGCGTCACGCGAAGCCCCGAGCTGTAGCCCCCCGCGCGGTCCCCGCGGGGAGCCGATGGCCCCGCCGATCAGCCGCGCCAGGATGAATCCATGGGTTGGCTTTCCGCTCTGCTGCAACGCCTGACGAACGACGGCCCTCGCGGCAGGCGTCTGCGACTGGAAGCCCTCGAGCCGCGTCTCCTCCTCGACGCCAATCCCATCATCGCCGAGCTCATGGCCATCAACAACTCCACCCTCGCCGACGAGGACGGCGAGTTCTCCGACTGGGTGGAAATCCAAAACACCGGGGACGCATCCGTCGACTTGGCCGGCTGGCATCTGACCGACGACGAGGGCGACCTCACGCAGTGGACCTTCCCTTCCCTGACCCTCGATCCCGAGCAGGCGCTCGTGGTGTTTGCCTCGGGCAAAGACCGCGCCGTCGCCGGCGGTGAGCTGCACACCAACTTCAGCCTCAGCGGCGCCGGCGAGTACCTGGCCCTCGTGCGCCCCGATGGCGCCACGGTGGCGTCCGGGTTCACCCCGCAGTATCCCGAGCAGGTGGCCGACGTGTCGTACGGCATCGGGCAGGACGTGCTGGTCACGTCCCTCGTCCCCGCCGAGACGCCCGCCACGGTGCTCGTGCCGAGCGATGGCTCGCTGGGCCTCACGTGGACGGAGCAGGGCTTCGACGACAGCGGCTGGACCGCCGGCACCACCGGCGTGGGCTACGAGCACTCCGTGCCCGGCCTCGCCGTGCGCAACTACATGGCCAACATCACCGTGGGCAACCTGGCCACCGCCGAAGGCGTGCTCGTCAACCCGGCACAGCAGAGCAGCGTGCACGAAGAAAACGCCTCGGTGATCGACTACTTCAACACCGGAGGCCACGGCCACTACACCACCGACGAAGCCGCCTACCCCGGCACCTTCATCAACCAGGACGTCAACGACTTCGTCACCCACGTCACGGCCACCGTCACCATCCCCACAGCGGGCGCGTGGACCTTCGGCGTGAACAGCGACGACGGCTTCCGACTCACCATCACCGGCGCCGTCACCACCCAGGTGACCAACTCCAGCACCGCCGCCGGCAGCAACACCATCTCCTTCGCCAACCCGCGCGGGCCGGGCGACACCTTCGGCGTGTTCAGCTTCGCCGCTGCGGGCGACTACACCCTCGAGCTGGTCGTCTACGAGCGGGGCGGCGGAGCCGAGATGGAGCTGTTTGCCGCCGCCGGCGCGCGCACCGCCTTCGATGCGGGGGCCTTCGACCTCGTGGGCGACACGGCCAACGGCGGCCTCGCCGTCGAGTCCGAGCCCATCTCCGACGACACGGGCGCCATCTACGAGGCGCTCATCGGCACCGACCTCGACGCGGCGATGTACGGCACCAACGCCTCGGCCTACATGCGAATGGTCTTCGACGTGGCCGACCCCGGCGCCTTCGACTCGCTCACGCTGCGGATGAAGTACGACGACGGCTTCGTCGCCTACCTGAACGGCACCGAGATCGCCCGCCGCAACGCCGCTGGGGAACCGCTGTGGGACTCCGCGGCCACCGCCGAGCACCCCGACAGCCGCGCCGTGCTCTACGAAGACATCAGCGTGACGCCGTACCTCGGCCTGCTCGAGGTGGGCACCAACGTGCTGGCCATCCACGGCCTCAATCTGGCCGCCGACGACGCCGACTTCCTCATCCTGCCCGAGCTGGCCGACATCGACGTGGTGGAGCAGAGCCAGCACTACTTCGCCACGGCCACGCCCGGCGCGCTCAACTCCACGGACTACTACGCGGCGGTCGCCGCCGTCACGTTCAGCCACGACCACGGCTTCTACGACGCCCCGTTCGACGTGGCCCTCGCCACCGACACCGAGGGCGCCGAGATCCGCTACACCACCGACGGCACCCTGCCCACCCTCACCAACGGCACGGTGTACTCCACATCCATCACCCTCGACCACACCACCGTGCTGCGCGCCCGCAGCTTCAAGGCCGACCACGTGTCGTCACCCGGCGAGGCACGCACCTACATCTTCCTGGCCGACGTACTCACCCAAAGCTCCGACGGCAGCGCCGCCGCCGGCTGGCCCACCGGCCCCATCAACGGCCAGATCCTCAACTACGGCATGGACCCCGACATCGTGAACGACCCCACGTGGGGGCCGCAGCTTGAGGAGGCGCTCCTGGCCATCCCGTCGCTGTCCATCGTCACGGACATCGACCATCTGCTCGACCCCACCACGGGCATCTACGTGAATGCCGGCGAGCACGGGGAGCTGTGGGAGCGCCCCGTGTCGCTCGAGCTCATCGAGCCCGACGGCAGCGCCGGCTTCCAGGTGAACGCCGGCCTGCGCATTCGCGGCGGCTACAGCCGAAGCGATGCCAACCCGAAGCACGCGCTCCGCTTCTTCTTCCGCGAGGAGTACGGCGCGTCCGAGCTGCGCTACGCGCTCTTCGGCGACGAAGGCGTCGACGAGTTCGACAAGGTGGACCTCCGCACCGCGCAGAATTACTCGTGGAGCTTCGGCGGCGACGCCCGAAACGCCATGGTGCGCGAAGTCTTCTCGCGCGACCTTCAGGGCGAGATGGGGCAGCCCTACACCCGCAGCCGCTACTACCACCTCTATATCAACGGCCAGTACTGGGGACTCTACCAGACCCAGGAGCGCGCCGAGGCATCCTACGGCGAGTCCTATCTTGGCGGCGACCGCGACAACTACGACACCGTCAAGTGCACAGGCTCGAGCGGCGGCTACACCACCGAGGCCACCGACGGCAACCTCGATGCCTGGCGCGACCTCTGGGAGCAGGCCCTCGCCGGGCTCGGGACCGATGCGGCCTACTACCGCGTGCAGGGCCTCAACCCCGACGGCACCCGCAACCCCGACTACCCCGCGCTGCTCGACGTGGACAACCTGGTCGACTACATGACCATCATCCTCTTCACGGGCAACCGCGACGCGCCGATCTCCAAATTCCTCAGCAACAACCGCCCCAACAACTGGTACGGCATCCGCGACCGCACGGGCGACCAGGGATTCCAGTTCTTCGCCCACGACGCCGAGCACACCCTCCTCGTGGGCGACTTGAACGAAGACCGCACCGGGCCATTCCCTGCCGGCGATACCTTCGAGTACAGCAATCCCCAGTGGATCCACCAGCAGGCGATGTACCACCCCGAGTACCGCTTGGCCTTCGCCGACAAGGTGCACGAGTACTTCTTCAACGACGGGCTCATCACCCCTGCCGCCAACCAGGCCCGCCTCCAGGCCCGCGCCGACCAGATCCAGATGGCCATCATCGCCGAGTCCGCGCGCTGGGGCGACTCCAAGACGTCCACGCCCCTCACGAAGGCCAACTGGGAAAGCACGATCAACGGCATTCTCAACAACTACTTCCCCACCCGCACGCAGATCGTACTCGACCAGTTGCGCGCCACCACCCTGTGCGACGGCACCCCGGCGCCGCTCTATCCCGCCACCGACGCTCCCACGTTCAACCAGCACGGCGGCACCGTGCCCGCTGGCTTCGCCGTGACCATCGACGCCCCGTCGGGCACCCTCTACTACACGCTGGACGGCACGGACCCACGGCTGCCGGGGGGTGGGGTGTCGCCCACGGCCCTGGTGTTCGACGCCTCGATCACCACCAACGCCCTCGTCTCGCAAGGCGCCGTGTGGAGCTACCTCGACACGGGCGTGGACCTCGGTACGGCGTGGCGCGCGAGCAGCTTCGACGACAGCGGCTGGGCGGCCGGCCCCGCACAGCTCGGCTACGGCGATGGCGACGAGGCTACCGTGGTGAGCTACGGGCCGGATGCGGGCAACAAGTATGTGACCACCTACTTCCGTCGCACCTTCACCGCCACCGACGTGGCGCAGCTCAGCGGCCTCACCCTCCGGCTCCTGCGCGACGACGGCGCCGTGGTGTATCTCAACGGGCAGGAGGTGGCACGCTCCAACATGCCCGCCGGCGACATCACCTATCAGACCCTCGCCGCATCCGTCACCGGTGCCGGCAACGAATCGGCGTACTTCGAGTTTACCCTCGCCCCCAGCCTGCTTGTCGAGGGCGACAACGTGCTGGCGGTGGAGGTCCACCAAGTGCTCGTCAACAGCTCCGACTTGAGCTTCGACCTGGAACTGCTGGCCGAGCGCGTGGCCGACCCGCCCATCGTGCTCTCCGAGTCCACCCACATCATGACTCGCGCGCTGGATGGCGGCGAGTGGTCGGCTCTCACGCAGGCCACCTTCATCCTCGACACCCCGCCGCCCCTGCGCGTCACCGAGCTCATGTACCACCCGGCCGACCCGCCCGATGGCAGCCCCTACAGCGAGGACGACTTCGAGTTCATCGAGATCCAGAACGTCGGCACCGACCCCGTGTCGCTCGATGGCAAGCAGCTCGTGGACGGCGTGACGTTCACGTTCCCCGACATGGCCCTGGCGGCAGGCGAGCGCATCGTGGTGGTGAGCAACCAAGCGGCCTTCGAGTCGCGCTACGGCACGGCCGGCATCACGATCACGGGCGAGTATGTGGGGCAGCTCAGCAATGCCGGCGAGCAGGTGCAGATCGACGGGGCCTTCGGCGAGCTGGTCCATGGCTTCACCTACGACGACGGCTGGTATCCCATCACCGACGGCGACGGCTTCTCGCTGGTGATGGTCGATCCATTGGCCGACCCGAGCACGTGGGACACGGCGGCCGGCTGGACGCCCAGCGGCTTCGGCGGCGGCTCGCCCGGCCAGCCCGAGCCCGACCTCACGAGCGGCTCCATCGCGATCAACGAGCTCCACTACGACCCGGCCGTGAGCACGGAGCGGGTGGAGTTTGTGGAGCTGCACAACAGCGGCGTGGCCGACATCCACCTGGGCAACTGGTCGCTCACGGGCGGCGTGGACTTCACGTTCCCGCTGGGCACGATGCTGGCCGCGGGCGACTACCTCGTGGTGGCGCAGGACGCCGCGCAGTTTGCCGCCAAGTTTGGCCTGGCGCCGGTGGGGCAGTTCGACGGCAAGCTCTCCAACGAGGGCGAGACCGTGCGGCTGCGCGACGTGGCGGGCCAGATCGTGGACGAGGTGGACTACGGCATCTCCTTCCCGTGGCCGGCCATCCTGGGCAGTCCCGACCACTCGATGCAGCTCGTGAACCCGACCTTCGACAACGACCTCGGCGGAAGCTGGCGTGCCGCCGCGCCCACGCCCGGCGCGGTCAACGCCGTGTTTGCCACCACCCTGGCGCCCCACGTGCGCCAAGTGGACCACGGCCCCAACCAGCCCACCAGCGCCGACGACGTGACGATCACCGCCAAGGTGACCGACGACGACGGCGTGGCCAGCGTGGTGGTCGAGTACCAGCTCGTCGACCCCGGCAGCTACATCGCCCTCGCCGATGACGCTTACGACACGAGCTGGACCGCCGTGGCCATGCACGACGACGGCCTCAACGGCGACGCCGTGGCCGGCGACGACATCTACTCCGCCGTGCTCCCCGCCTCGCTCCAGGTGCACCGCCGCCTCGTGCGCTACCGCATCACGGCCGAGGACGCCCTCGGCGCGTCCATCACCGGCCCCTACGCCAGCGACCCGCAGCCCAACTTCGCCTACTTCGTCTACGACGGCATCCCCACGTGGAGCGGCGCCGCGCAGCCCGGCAGCGGCGACCCCGGCCTCGGCACCGTGGTGGACTACGATGCCTCCGTCCTCGACTCCGTGCCCGTCTACCAGCTCATCACGAAGAAGGACGACGTCGAGCACTCGCAGTGGATCGACCAGTACTCCGGCGACGACTACCTGTGGACGGGCACCCTGGTCTACGACGGCGTGGTGTACGACCACATCGGCTATCGTGCCCGGGGCGGCGTGTGGCGCTACGCCATGGGCAAGAACATGTGGAAGTTCGACTTCAACGCAGGCCACAGCTTCCAGGCGCTCGACAACTACGGCGACGCCTACGACTCCACGTGGGACAAGCTGAACTTCTCGGCCGCCATCCAGCAGGGCGACTACCTGCACCGCGGCGAGCAAGGCCTGTTCGAGGCCGTGGGGTTCAAGCTCTTCGACCTCGTGGGCGTGCCGTCCCCCGAGACCCACTACGTGCACTTCCGCGTGATCGACGAGGCCGGCGAAAGCGGCGCCACCCAGTACGACGGCGATTTCTGGGGCCTCTACCTCGCCATCGAGCAGCCCGATGGCCGCTTCCTCGACCAGAACGACCTTCCCGACGGCAACCTCTACAAGATGGAGGGCGGCACCGGCACCCTCAACAACCAGGGACCCACCGCCGCCACCGACAAGTCCGACCTCAACGCCTTCCTCGACACCTACACCAACACCACGCCCACCGAGCAGTGGTGGCGCGACAGCCTCGACCTCGAAGGCTACTACAGCTACCGCTCCATCGTCGAGGGCATCCACCACTACGACATCGGCAACGGCAAGAACTACTACTACTATCTCAACCCCGAGACCGACGTCTGGTCCGTCCTGCCCTGGGACCTCGACCTCACGTTGGCCGACAACATGTACGGCAACGGCAACGAGCCGTTCAACACCCGTGTGGCCGAACGCACCGAGTTCGAACTGGAGTACCTGAACCGCCTGCGCGAAATCCGCGACCTGCTCTACAACACCGACCAGACCTGGGCGCTCATCGACGAGTACGCCGGCCTCATCACCGATGCCAGCGGCGGCCCGTCCCTCGTCGACGCCGACCGCGCCATGTGGGACTACAATCCCATCATGGCCTCCGGCTACGTGAACCCCAACAAGGCAGGCCAAGGGCGCTTCTACGAAAGCTCCGCCACCGCCGACTTCGCCGGCATGGTGCAGCTCATGAAGGACTACGTGGTGAGCCGCGGAGCGTGGATCGACACGCAACTGCTCGACGACCCGCTCATCCCCGACGCGCCCACCGTCACGTCCAACTGCCTGCCCGGCTTCCCCGAGCACCTGCTCAGCTTCACCTCCTCGGCCTACAGCGGCACCGGCGGCTTCCAGGCCATGCGCTGGCGGGTCGGCGAGGTGACCGACCCCACCAGCCCCGCCTACGACCCCGACGAAGCCGGCCACTACGAGATCGAGGCGGTGTGGGAGAGCGGCTGGCTCACCAGCTTCGATGCCGACGTGCTCGTGCCCAAGAGCGCCGTGAAGGTGGGCCACGCCTACCGTGTACGCGTGCAGATGATGGACGCCACGGGGCGGTCGAGCCACTGGTCCGACCCCATTCAGTTCACAGCGGCGGAGGGCATCGACCCGCTGGCCGACCAGGTGCGCGTCACCGAGGTGATGTACAATCCCGGCGAGCCCCCGGGCGGGAGCCTCTACGACAACGACGACTTCGAGTTCGTCGAGATCCAGAACATCTCGGGCGCCGCGGTGACCCTGGCCGGCATCAAGTTCACCGACGGCATCGACTTCACCTTCCCCGACATCGATCTGGCCGCCGGCGAGCGTGTGCTGGTGGTAAGCAACCTGGCGGCCATGACAAGCCGCTACGACACCACCGGGCTGACCATCGCCGGCGAGTACGTGGGCGGGCTGAACAACGGCGGCGAGGACGTGCGGCTCGAGTCCTCCACGGGCGGGCTG
>JADHXT010000048.1 GCA_016782825.1 Candidatus Brocadiia bacterium
AATGTGTCGAAGGCGAAGCGTGCGAAGCCAGGGCAGGTGCTCTACACCCAAAGCAAGACGCTCCACATCACTGTGGAGCGTCCGCGTATCGATCGGTTGTTGCAGCGGGAGAGCTAGCCCCGCTCGGGAGGCTTATTCCACCTCTTCGATCTCATCGTCATCGTCGCCGTCATCCACGTCCGGCGCGTCGCTGAGCAGGCCCGCGCCAAAGCTGCTCTTGCGGGGTTGCGGCGGCTTGGGCGGCGTGCTGCGGCTGGCGCGGTCGTCGCTGTCCTTGCTGACTGCGGGAGCCTTCTCGGCGGGAGCCTTCTCCTTGACGACCTCCGGGGCGGGACGCCGCGACGGCTTCCTGGGCGCCGCCTCCTCGCGGGGCTTCCTGGGGGCGGCTCCTTCCCGGGGCTTCCTCGGGGCCGACGGTTCGCGGGGCATCTCCGGTGCCGTTGCTTCATCGGCCTCCTCCGTGCCATCACGGAAGATCATTTCCTCGCCGATGGCGGTAAACTCGTCGGCCGCCTCGCGCAACTCGCGGCCGACATTGCGCTCGAAGGCCATCACCTCCACCCGCACGCCCTGCGCGCGAAGCGCGTCGACCAGTTCCACAAAGTCGCCGTCGCCGGTCACCAGGCACACGACGTCGAGCCGGGGCGCCACGGCGAGGGTTTCGATGGCGATGCCGATATCCCACGCTCCCTTGCGGGTGCCATCGGGACGCACGCGACGCTCCTTGGTGCGCAGCTCGAAGCCCACTTCGCGCAGCATGGTGAAGAACGAGCTCTGGTTGTTGCCATCGTGCATGGCATAGGCCACGGCACGCACCACCTCGCGGCCGCTCGCCACCATATCCAGGAGCTTCTTGTAGTTCAGCCGACCGCGGAAACAGTCGTAGGCCGAATGGAACATGTTCTGCACGTCAACGAAGATCCCCACGCGCTGAGCAGTTGTGCTCGACTTCATGGCCTCATTTCCTTGTTGCTCGAGGTCTCAGGCGTCTGGAGGATGCCCGAATGCTCCACCCGTCGCGCCTCGTCCACTCGACTCACCTATCCGACACCGTCACAGGGTTCTGTGGCTGATAAGTGTAACAGATGCTGCTGCGCGCCGCAACTCCGCCGCGCGCGTCACCTGACCATGACAGGTACATCGTGCCCAGGAGGGGGCCGCAGAGGCGGCCCTACGGAACTGTTTGGCGGCACGACCTCGGGGCATCTCTGTGCCCGTAGAATCCGACGCCCCCGGAGGCCCCATGATGACCGGAAGGCCGCAAGCTGGCGGATCGGTCTGACATGGAGTGAGACGTCGCCGGTGGGGTGTCGGGACGGCTCCTGTAAACCCGATGGCCCGGAGCGTTCGGGCCGAAAAACGTGGCTCCCCGACGAGGACTCGAACCCTCCCGGAGCACCCCGTTGACGAAGCTAGTCACAAGTGCTTGAGACGACATCACTTCTGCTTCCTAAGGGTGACAGGCACCGTTTCCCCCAAATACGTCACCGAACTTGCGGGCCAGAGCACTAAGGGTGACAGGCACCGTTTCCGCCGTTTCCGTCCGTTTCCGTTCTCCCTCACCGAGAAGTCAATACCTCGATTCACCGCGGAGGACGCAAAGGACGCGGAGACACGGAGGCAAGAGAGGAGACTACCGCGAAAAACGCGAATGACGCGAGAAAGACGGAACTTGCGAGGGTGAGGTGTCCCAGAGACCCGCATGGCGGGGTCGAGTCCGAAAAACAAGGGCGAAGTGGCCGAAAATCAACGGTTGGGACCGAAAGTGGAGACAGATATGCCTGTAAGTGGACAACCGCGCGCGTCACAACCCGAGCGCATCGGCCACCTCGGCCATGGCGTCCACGGAAAGCTGGATGAACTCGTCGAGGGGGATGCCCAGGCGCTCGCATTCGCCGATGGTCTCGCGGCTCACGGCCCGAGCGAAGTCCTTCTTCTTCATCCGCTTGCGCACCGAGCTGGCCTTCACGCTGGCCACCTTCTTGTCGGGAAGCACCAGCGCCGTGGCGACGATGAGCCCCGTGATGGTCTCGCCGCAGGCCAGCGCGATGCCGAAGGTCGATTCGCGTGGGATACCCAGGGCTTCGGCGTTGTGCTCGCGAACGGCCAGAAGCGCATCGTCGGGGAAGCCCTTGTCCGCGAGAATCTCGCAGGTGTGTCGCGAGTGCATGGCGGGCGTGTCGGCCGTGAGTTCGAAGTCGAGGTCGTGCAGCAGGCCGGTGACGCCCCACAGCTCCTCGTCCTGGCCCAGCCGCCGGGCCAGCGCTCGCAGGATGGCCTCGGTGGCCAGGCAGTGCTTGCGGAGGTTGTCGGCCGTTACGTGCTCGCACAGAAGGTCATACGCCGCGTCGCGGTCCAGCATCAGGGGCTCCTCTTTTCCTGTAGTGTCACTTGAGTCAAGCTATGGTATCGTGCGTGGCACGCCAGTTCAAGCACGGACGACGGGCCGTTGTGGAACATGCCCGTCGGGGGTATAATGAGGCCCATCGCACGGGAGCTGCTATGATCCGCCTGACCATACAAGCCCAGGGCACGTCGCAAGAGGTCGAGGCCGACACCGACGTGGTGACCGTCGGCCGCGTGCACGCCAACACGGTGGCCATCGACGACCAGAAGGCGTCGCGCGAGCACTGCCGCATCACGCGTCGGCCCGACGGCTCGTGTGAGCTGGTCGATCTCGACAGCCGCAACGGCACCCACCTGAACGGCCAGCGCGTGCAGAAGAGCGTCCTGCACGACGGCGACAAGATTCGCATCGGCAAGACGACTCTCCTCGTGCACCTCGACGCCGAGCCCGTCCTCCCCATTCGCGAGCCCGCACCGCCTCCGAACAAAGCGTCGGAGCACTTCCTCCTGGTGCGCGTCGGCGGACAGAAGAGGGGCACCCGCACTGAGATGTCCAAGCCCGCCACCACGTTGGGCCGCCAGCCACGCAACGATGTGGTGGTCGACGACCCCGGCGCCTCGAACCGCCACGCCCGCATCCTCCACACCGACGAGGGCTACGTGCTGGAGGACGAGAAGAGCCGCAACGGCACATTCGTCAACGGCGAGCGGGTGACCACGGCCGCCCTCCAGCATGGCGATGAGATTCGCATCGGCAAGACGCGGTTCCGCGTCGTCGACCCGAGCGTGCAGGAAGAACCGGCGCCCGCGCCCATCGAGGCAGCCCCTGCTTCGCCCGCGCCGCCTGATGATACCGAACACGACGAGCCGGCCGAAGCGGTGAGCCCTCTTCCTGACGAGGACGCGCCAGAGAAGCCGCCGGCCCCCGCGCCGTCCCGTGCCTGGCTCTGGACGCTCGTGGCGTCGGCGGCCGTGATTGTGGCGGCCCTGCTCGTCTACGCACTGGCCCCGCGTTCCTCGACCACAGCCCCGATTGACACGCATGGCAATCTGCTCGCCGACCACGGCACCTTCGACCACGCCACATCGCAGGCGATGTGGCGTGCGGACGCCGGCATCGAGGGCGGCGCGCGCGACGGCGCCCTGCACATCGACGGCTCTTCGGCGAAGCGTCTCGCCGGCTACCGCTACGCCGAGGCCATCCCCGTCGAGCCGGGAGCCACGTATGCCGTGTCTGCACGGGTGCGCGCCGAACGAAGCGACGACGGCGTGGCCGGCCTTCTCGTGCGGTGGATGGGCGACGATGCGTGGCACCCGCAGGCCGATGTCCTCGTGCGCCCCGACGCGGGCACCGACGCCTGGGCCGTGGCCAGAGGGCAGCTTGTGCCGCCGCACTGGGCCACGTCGCTGCGCGTCGGCTGCGTGGCCCGCGGGGTCGATGCCACCTTCGACGACGTGGCCGTGCACAAGGCCACGGACGAGCCATCCACGCCGCTCTTCCGCGTGGCTGCCGGCTCGCTGGCCGTGGCCGCGGACACACCGCTCCTCTTCTCCCTCTCGAACGACGGCGAGCTTGCCACGGCCGGCGCCGGCATGCTCGTCTTGCCTGCGCACGGCGACCTCGCCGTGCGGGCCGCCACGGCGCGCGTCCCCAACGGCTTCCCCAAGGCCAACGCGACGGCCCGTGAGTATATGTGCAGGATGGCCGCCTCGCTCCCGACGGCCGACGGCCGCCAGGAGCTTTCCGCCGAACACTCCCTCGCAGCCTCCCCCGATGAGTTGAAGCTGCGCCTCCGCTTCTGGAGCCGCGACGATGCTCCCGTCCGCTTCGCTGGCGTGGACTTTCCCGTCCCACCCACAGCCCTCTCCCACCTGACGCTCATCACCAGTTCGGGAGCCCGACCATCGGGCAAGCCGCACGCCAAGCTGTCCGTCGACGGCCTGCTCGGCATCCAGTGGCCGGTGGGCAGCGGCGGCGTGTCCGTTTCGTCGCCCGAGCCATTCCAGGCGCAGATATGGCAGGACGGACCTCGGGCGCATATCCGCCTCGGCCAGGCGCACGTCACGCTGCGTCCCACACCCATGGAGCTTGCCTTTGCCATCCGAGGCACGGGCGCGGCCGACCAGGAGCATTTGGCCGCGGCCCTGGCCGCGGCCCGTCGTGCCGTCCGCAACCGACGGTTCGCCGAAGCCATGCAGCGGTACACGGAGCTCGCCGAACGCCACCCTCACCGCCGCGCGGAGTTCGAGGAGGTGCTGGAACAACTCGAACAGCAGAGCCAGGAGGCGGCCCAGCGCGCCACGGCAGGCCTCGCGCTCCTGGAGCGCGCGAAGCTCACGCGGCGCCCCGCCCACTTCGCCGCCGCGCGGGCGGCACTCGAACCGCTGCTCGCCTCCCTCAGGGGCACAGCACACGAGGCCAAGCTGGCGGACGCACTCGCCCAGTGCCGGGCAGCATCCCAGAGCGCCGATGCACAGCGCAGCGAAGCCGCCGCGGCAGCCCTCATCGCCGCCGCTCAACGTCATCATCGTGCGGGGCGTCCCCAGGCCGCTCGTCTCCATTGCTCGGAGATCCTCGCTCAGTACCACGACACCAAGACTGCCGTCCAGGCCAGGACACTCCTGGCGGCCATCGACGCGCCCCCGCCGCCCAAGGCCCAGCCGCCGGCGCCCGGGGCCACGGCGCCCACGAAGACGGCTCCCGCACCCACCAGTCCCCCCGCAACCAGGAATCCCTGACCACGATGCCAAAGATCAAGGCCATCCTGTTCGACCTCGACGACACGCTCTTCGACTGCTGTGGATCGCTCGTGGAATCGGCCCGCCGCCGCGCCGCGCAGGCCATGGTGGCCGCGGGGCTGCCGTGCTCGGAAGAAGACGCCTATCAGATGCAGCTCGAGCTCGCCCAACAGCACGGCCCGCGTTTCGGCGTGTTCGACGCCATGGCCGCCCACTTCGGCATGCCCTCCTCGCTCACCGAAGTGGCCCTGGCCGCCTACAACAGCGGCCTGGTGAGCGACATCGAGCCCTTCCCCGACGTGCCCGAGACCCTCGAGGAGCTTCGCGCCCAGGGCTACAAGCTCCTCCTCTACACCACGGGCGTCTACGCCCGGCAGCAGACGAAGATCGACGTCCTGGGCTTCGGCCCCCACTTCGACGACATTCTCATCAACGACTACGAAACCGGCCAGCCCCGCGAGGAGTGCTTCCTCCACCTGCTCGCCGACCACCACCTGAAACCCGAGGAAGTGGTGTGCGTGGGCGACCGCATCCAGTCGGAGATCAAGACCGCCAACAGCCTGGGCATGTTCACCGTGCAGGTGCTTTCCGGCCGCTTCAGCGACCTCGTGCCCAAGAGCGACCTGGAGGAGCCCGACCACAAGGTGGCTGCCATCGGCGACCTGCTCCAGGTGCTGCGCGTGCTCAACCGCCGCAACAAGGGCGGCCAGCCCCGCGTGGTGGCCATCGGCGGCGGCACGGGCCTGCCGATCGTCCTCCAGGGACTCAAGGAATACACGGCCAACCTCACCGCCATCGTCACCGTCACCGACTCGGGACGTCACTCCGGCCGCCTGCGCGCCGACCTCGGCATGCTCCCACCCGGCGACATGCGCAACTGCCTCGTGGCCCTCTCCGACTCCCGCCGCCTGCTCAACGACCTGTTCCAGTATCGCTTCGCCGACGGCCATCTCGAGGGCGTGAGCTTCGGCAACCTGTTCATCGCCGCCATGGCCAAGGTCACCGGCTCCTTCGAGGCGGCCATCCGCGAGACCAGCCGCATCCTCGCCATCCAGGGCAAGGTGCTCCCGTCCACCTACGACGACGTGCACGTGGGAGCCATGCTCGCCGATGGCGGCAAGGTGGAAGGCGAAGTGGACGTGCGCGAGCCAGGCAAGCCCCCTATCCGCAGCCTCTACCTCACCCCCGCCGACATCGCGCCCAACGACGAAGCCCTCCGCGAGATTCGCCAGGCCGACCTCGTCGTCATCGGCCCAGGCAGCCTCTACACCAGCGTCGTCGCCAACCTCCTCGTGCCGGGCATCCCCGCTGCCATCGCCGAATCCAAGGCCAAGAAGGTCTATGTCTGCAACATCGTCACCCAGCCCGGCCAGACCGATGGCTACGGCGTGTCCGACCACGTGGCCGCCGTCGAGCGCTGCCTCGGCGAAGGCGTCCTCGACGCCGTGCTCGTGAACTCCAACGTGCCCAGCGACGACCTCCTCGACCGCTACCACGACGAGGGCGCCGACCTCGTGCGCTTCGACGACGAGATCGGCAACCACCGCGTGCAGATCATCCTCGATGACCTGGTCGAAGACATCGACCACAAGCGCATTCTGTGGGAGAAGCAGGATCTGCTCCGCCACGACCCCGACAAGGTCGCCGCCCTGATCTGGAACCTGCTGTAGGCCCGCTACCCGCCCGCCGCCGCGCTGATCTTCCTTGCCATGGCCCGCGCCTCTTCGAGCGTGAACGCGCCAGCGATCTGAGCCCGATCGCGGATCGCCGACCGGATGACAGGTGCCGAGAGCACCTTCCCATCCACCACTATGGCCAGCCGTCGCCCGATGTTGGCCGTCGTCACCGCCTCGAACTTCTCTGCCCCCTGCTTGTTGAAGGCGAGCCCGATGGAATGGGTGCCTGGAGCGGCGCTCTTGGCGTCCACCCATGCCCGACGCACGTCTGCGGCATTCAGCAGAACGGCCTTCTGCACGTGGATGGCCTCTTCGCCCCGCGCGGTGCGAAGCGTCATTGCCTCGGTGTCGGGCCCCGCCTCGTTCGCCACCAGGCGCATCTGGAGGATGGTGGGGTCCACATTCCGCTTGGCCACACCCGCACACCCCGCCAGCAGTGCCGCCAGGCCCATCGCCCACACGTGCCTCGTCACAAGTCGCCTCCTCACTTGGCCGCAGCGGCCACTCGCTCTTGGTCGATCATCACGCCGGCGGTGATGAGACGCTGCTGAAGCGCCGCCACATCCACGTCGGCAGGTCGGCTGTCGTTCGTCAGGCACAGGGCGGCGGCCGTGCCGGCGGCCTGGCCCATGATGTGGCAGTGGCTCTGGATGCGCAGGGCGGCCATGCCCTCGTGCGTGGCGGACGCGCAGCGGCCCGCGACGAACAGGTTGTCCACGTCGGCCGTCACCAGCATGCGGTAGGGAATCTGGTAGGTTTCGCCCGGCTTGAGGTGGATCGAGCGGTCGACCCACGTCGTGTGGCCGCTGCCCTCGGGGTCGTGGATGTCCACCATCCAGAAGCCGTGGCCGATGGCGTCGGCGAAGCTGCGGCGCGTCTCGACGTCGTCGGCGCCGAACGTGTAGAGCCCCTTCGCCCGCCGCTCCTCGCGGATGCCCAGCGAGGGCGCGGTCCACCGCAGGCCGATCTTCTCGCAAGCCGGCGCGTGCTCTCGCAGGAACTGGAGGAACTTCGGCAGCTTGCCGCGCGCCTCCATGTGGCAGCGGGTGAGGTCCTCGGGGTCCAGCGGGTCGCCGCTGATGCAGCAGAGCTGCGTGCCGTACCAGTCCATGTACCGCCCCTCGGAGAGCTGGAAGCCGCCGAACGCCGGCACTTCGCCGCGCTGGCGGGCCTCGTGCATCTCCCGCACGAGTGTGCCGTGGGCCTTGCGCAGCTCGTCCTGCCGCTTGGGGTCGATGCCGCACACGCTGGACACGAGCGTCATGCCCTGGCACTTGCCGTCCTTCTCGCGCCCGACCACGGTGGGGGCGCCGGCGAAGTGGGCCACGTCGGCGCTGCCCGTGGCGTCGACGAACATCTGGCCGCGGATCACCTTCAGGCCCGTCTTCGTGCCGACGACGACGCCACGCAGGCGGCGGCCCTCGGCCAGCACGTCCACGCACGGGGTGTAGCAGAGCGCGCGGATCTTGTGCTCGCGGATGAGGTCGTTCCACACGATGCCCATCCACTCGGCGCTGAAGTAGTATGTTTCGTGGTGACGCGGGAAGTGGCCGTAGCGCACGATGCCGTCGTACCGCTTGAGCCGCTCGACCAGTTCCCTGGTGAGGCCGAAGATCACCTCGCGGGTCTTGTCGGACGTGTGCCAGATGGTCACTTTGCTCATGGTGGACTCGCCGCCCACCATGGGCCACCGCTCGACCACCGTCACCTCCAGCCCCGCCCGCGCCGCGGCGATGGCCGCACACATGCCCGCCGGCCCGCCGCCGACGACCACCACGTCGGCCTCACACAGGGTAGGCAAGTCCTTCATCACGTGTGTGCCTCAACGAGGAGAAGTGAAAGTGAAGGTGAGAGTGAAGGTGGAAGGGCAAGACGAAGAGCGGCGAGGTGCGGATGCCTTTCAGGCCTCGCCTTCGCCCGATGCGGCGTTCGCTCCTGCCGGCGGTGCAGGCTTGGCCTCGGACGTGCTGTGCGTGGCGCTGCACCGGGGGCAGGAGATCTTGGGCCGCTTGTATCCGGGCGGGATCTTGAGCACGGCGCCGCAGACACAGGTGAGGAAGAGGAAGCCTTGCAGGCGGCGGACCATGTCGAGCGCCTCGTGCGCGCGGTTCAGTCGGTCCTCAGGCCGCTGCTTCTTCGTGGGCTTCTCGCTGGCCTTCCGCGCGGCAACGGGCTTGGATTCCCGCAGCGCGCTGCCGGGTACGATGCCCGCGCCCTTGTGAAGCTGGCTGTAGGCCCGCTGGTAGTCCTCGGCCGACGCGCCGTATCCCATGGCGCGGAGGATGGCGATGCGTTCCTCCGTGGGCGGGTGGGTGCTGAACAGGCCGCGGGTCTTGACCTTGAGCTTCTGCACGGGCGGCACGATGAACATGGGGGCCGTGGCTCGGTTGGCCACTTCGAGGATGTCGCGGTCGTGGCTGATCTTATCCAGAGCCGAGGCGAGGCCCTCGGGGTAGCGGGTGAGCATGGCCGCCGTGGCATCGGCCAGATACTCCCGCCGCCGCGAGCACGCCAGATAGAGCAGCCGCGCCACGATGGGTGCCAGGATGGCGGCCACGATGGCGATGATGATCATTGCCGCCTGGGCGCCGCCGCTGTCGCGGCTGGAGCGCCGCCGCCGGGTGCCGCCTCCGCTGTACCACATGCTGCGCAGGAAGAAGTCGGCCATGAGGGCGATGGAGCCGAGCAGGATGCCCGCGAGGGTCATGAAGAGGATGTCGCGGTTCTTGATGTGCCCCATCTCGTGGGCAATCACGCCCTGGAGCTCGTCGCGATTGAGCGTGGCCAGCAGGCCGCTGGTGATAGCCACGCTGGCCGTCTCGGGCTTGCGGCCGGTGGCGAAGGCGTTGAGCGAGCCGTCGTCGATGATGTACACCTTCGGCAAGGGCATGCCGCCGGCGATGGCCATCTCCTCGACGATGTTGAACAGTTGGGGGTGGTCTTTGTGCTCGATCTGCCGGGCCTTGCTCATCGTCAGCATGATGCTGTCGCCCTGGAAGTAGGCCACCAGGCTCAGCACGATGGCGATGATGCCGGCCAGCCCGAGGCCGCCCGGCCAGGCGCCCGGGGCACTGGCCTCGCCGAGGACCGCGCCCAGCACCATCAGCACCGCCGTGAGGATGATGATGAGCGCGGCCGACTTGATCTTGTTGGCCCGGATGAGTTCGAACATGGATGCGGCTCTCAGCTCTCAGCGACCCGCCACTACTCGGCCTAGTCGAAGCTGACCTTGGGAGCTTCCTTCTGCTCTTCGGGGATCTCGAAGAGCTCGGCCTTCTGGAAGCTGAACATGCCGGCGACGATGTTGGTGGGGACCATCTCGGTCTTGTTGTTGAACTGCATCACGCTGTCGTTGTAGAACTGGCGTGCGAAGCCGATCTTGTTCTCGGTGGAGGTGAGTTCCTCCTGGAGCTGCATGGCGTTTTCGTTCGCCTTGAGCTCGGGGTAGTTTTCCATCACCACCCGCAGGTCGGCGAGGGCTCGCTGCACCTGGCCTTCGGCCACGCCGGCCGCTGCCGGGCCGGTGGCGCCCATGGCGGCGGCCCGTGCCTTCGTGACGTTTTCCAGCACCTCGCGCTCGTGCTTCATGTAGCCTTTGACAGTTTCGAGGAGGTTGGGGATCAGGTCGTAGCGCCGCTTGAGCTGGACGTCGATCTGCGCCCAGGCGTTTTTCACCTGGTTGCGCAGGCGCACGAGGCCGTTGTAGGCGGCCACAAACCAAAGAATGAGCACGACGGCGACGCCGATCAGGACATAGACGGCAGTCATGGATGCCCTCCTAGTTGGGGGTTTTGCCCGACGGCGGGGCGCTGGCGCCGCCTGCATCGTCGGTGGGGTGGTTGCTGAAGAAGTCGGTCAGTGCGCCGGCGGCTTGGTCGTCGTGGCCGGCGGCGTCTGCGGAGCCGCTCGCGTAGGCGGCGAGGATGGCCTGGAGTTCGCCCTCGTCGAGCCACACGCCATCGCCGTGGGGACACTTGTCCACCACCACGCTCGTGCGGCCGTAGCGTTCCTTGATGAGCTGGTCGACACAGATGGGGCAGTCGCGGTCAGGCGGCCCCAGTTCAGGGTCGGCTTTCTCGACCGGCACGGGATCGCCCACGAGGGCTTCGAGTTCGCCTCGGTCGAGCCAGATGCCCGAGCAGCTCATGCAGCAGTCGATCTCCACCGTGCCGTACTGCACGGTGATGCAGGGCTCGTTGCATTGGGGACACTGGATGGTGCGCACGCTCTCGCTCTCCTCTCGTGGCCACCAACCATGCTACCGACAGGTCGTGCCGATGTCAAGAGAGGCAACAGGTCGCGTCGCGGCGCGGGTGCGCCTCCCCTGCCGTTCCCCGGCTATCCGAGCAGCCGCTCGATGCTCCTGGTGATGGCCACCCCCTGCGCATCCAGTTGGAATGCCGCGGGGGCATCGGCGGCGTTGTTCTTGACCTCGGTGCTCACGATGTTCATGCGCTGGTGCAGCGGCCCCCACGTGCGGCGGAAGTAGTTGGCTTGCGTGCCGGTGTAGCCCAAGTGCTCGGGTTGGGGCGCGGGCCGGTAGCCTGCGGCGCTCCACGCGTTGCAGATGGCCTGGCCCCAGGCCCGGTCGGTGGCCAGGATGTCGCCCGTGGCGAGGCCCTCGATGGGCAGCAGCATCATGCAGTTGCGGTCGGAGTTGACGAACTCGGTCTGGTGGAGGTCGAGCCAGCACTCGTAGGCGTACATGCCATCCATCTGGAAGAAGAGCTTGAAGTAGGACGACAGGTGGCTGCGGTTGGGCTCCACGTAGCGGAACTCGTCGATCTGCTCGTACACGATGCCGATGGGGTCGGGCGTCGTCACCTCGCGGGTGTCCCACAGATCGAGCCGCTGCCACATTTTGCCGGCCATGGCGGGGTCTTCGCCGCGCATCCAACACCAGAGCTCGTCGTTGGTGTAGTCGGCGCCGTCCCAGCACAGCACGGGAGCCGCGGCCCGGCCTTGCGGGTTGCCGATGGGGTTGAAGGTAAGGAGGGTCTGCGCCAGCACCTGGTCCACATCCAGCGAGGTGGGCTCGCCGCGCAGGTTCTTGCCTGTGACCAGTTGCTCGATCACGTCCATCATGCCGGCCGTGGTGCCGGGCTCGTGCGCGTGGGGCTGTGCGAAGTAGTGGGCGTGCTTCTGTTCCCGCGGCACGTCGAAGTCCGACAGCGTGAGGGCGTATACATGGTCGCCCGAATAGGAGGTCAGGTGGTCGATGAAGAGCCGATCGCCGGCCAGGTCGCCCCACTCCCTTACCTTGGCTTCGAGCTGTTCGGGGGTGGCGAGGAACCACGGCGACACGTCTTCGTCCATCCCCGTCCCCAGGTCCGGGTCCAGGTCCCTGCCGGCAGGGGTGTGGCGGAGCACTTCCACGGCACGGGCCACGTCGGAGGCGCGCACGAGCAGTTCCACGCTCCCGGCGCCGAGGCCGCCGGGCAGCACGCTGTCCGTGGCCGTCTCGCCGGCGATGACGCACTCGATGTCGCGACTGTCCAACTCGATGCGCGCCTCGTGGGCTTCCATGCCGCTCTCAAACCGTGCGATGGTGATCAGATCGTCGTGCATGGAATGCTCTCCAGCGAACCCATGGCCACGGCTCCCCGCCCCTCTTCTAAGCCATCGGACGCGCCCTGTCAAGCCCATGTGCTGAACACAAGCCCGCGGCACAGAAGACCCCGCCCCGGGCGCGGTGGCCTGGGGCGGGGTGTCTGCGAGCTCTCTCCGGTCATGCGGTGTCTAGATGTTCGGCGGGGCGTCGCCCTTCTTCTTGCGCTTGTCCTTCTTGGGCTTGTCGGCGTCGTCGCCCTTCTTCTTGCCACCGCCGGCGCTCATGATGCGCGTGGCAACCGCTTGCCCCTTGCGCTCGCGAACTTGGACGCTGAGCTTGGTGCCGAGCACGAAGGTCTTCTCGGCGCCGTCCACCGTGACGGCCACGTTCACCTTGTTGCCTTCGGCGGTGGCACTCACGAAGGTGCCGGTGGCCACCAGCCGGTTGCCTTTGGCTTCGGGCACTTTCTTGCCCTTGGCGCCGATGCCCATGGCGCGGTTAACGCCGTTGCGCTCGGAGTACATGACGACTACCTCGCAGGCCATGGTGTAGGCCTTCTCGGCGCCGTCCTCAGCAGTGACCTTCCAGGTGATCTGGCCGCCTTCGAGCGCAGCCGACACAAACTGGCCGGTCACCGTCTCCGCCTTGCCGCCGCCCTTCTTCTCGCCCTTCTCTCTGGCCAATGCCGGCATCGCCAGCAGGGCCACCAGGGCCGCCAACCAGAACGTCCTCATTCTCTTCTCCTTTCGGCTCCCCTTGTTTGAGTCCCTTCAGCGAGGGCCTCTTAACCCACAATTGTACAACCAAGTGCCGGGGTTTTGCAACACCACATTTTTCGCCAGCAATGCCCTCAGTGGAGGAACCAACGGATGCCCGAGTGGGCCATGACCATGCCGTAGTAGTCAGCGGCCTCGGTGACGAGGTCGTCGCGTACGGCGCCGCCAGGCTGCACCACGTATTGCACGTGGCTGCGGCTGGCACGGTCGAGGTTGTCGCGGAACGGGATGAAGGCATCGGAGCTGAGAGCGATGCCGTCGTGCCTGAAGATCCACTCCTGCCGTTCGTCGGCCGTGAGGGGCTCGGGCTTCTCGGCGAGGAAGCTGAGCATGAACTCCATCTCGGCGTCGCTCAGCTCGTCCCACAGCAGGTAGTAGTCCACCGCGCTCGTCTTGTCCACGCGGCTCGTGCCGGGCTTGAAGGGCAGCCCGGTGGCCTTCGGGTGCTGCTGGAGGAGCCACTTCTCGGCCTTGCCACAGGCCAGCCGGGTGCAGTGGATGCGGCTCTGCTGGCCCGCCCCCATGCCGATCACCTGCCCGTCGTAGCCCAGGCCCACGGTGTTGGACTGTGTGTATTTGACGGCGATGGTCGTCACGAGCAGCGTCTGGACCACATCGTCGGGGATTGCTTTCCTGGCCGTCACCACGTTGGCCAGCAGCTCGCGGGTCACCTTGGCCCGGTTGGCCTCCTGCTCGAGGGTGAAGCCGTAGTTTTCCCGGGACTCCATGGCCGGCGGCTCGTAGCTGGGGTCGATTTCCATCACCAGGTACTTGCCCTTCTTCTTGGCCTTCAGGATATCGAGGGCCTCGGGCTCGTATCCAGGGGCGACGATGGCGTCGCTCACCTCGCGGGCCAATACCTTGGCCAGCGACACGTCCACCACGTCGCTCACGGCCCCCACGTCGCCGAACGAG
>JADHXT010000049.1 GCA_016782825.1 Candidatus Brocadiia bacterium
GCACACGGTCATCCCCCGTGGCCTCGTAGTAGTCGCGCAGGTAGTGAAGGGCGATCATGTTGGGCCACCAACTGCGGCGCTTCGGCCCGAAGTCGCCATCCTCCCTCTGGCTCTCGATCACCCGATCGATCCATCGCTGAGCCTTGTCCTTGAGGCTCCGATCATCCAGGACATATGCGAGGGCGATCAGGCCCTTGGCGTAGTAGGGCCCTCGCTCCCAGCCGTGCTGTCCCCCACGCGTCTTCCCCGAGACCCAGTCGCTCTCGCCGATGTCGCTGTAGAGCTGCTCTGCATGACCCGTGAGGCCGTCCCTCTGTAGCTCGAGCTGGTGCCGCAACCAGCGCTTCGCCTTCACGCTGCCCAGCGGCAGTCGCAGGTAGGGTTGTGGCTGCAACGGCGCGCGGTTCTGCGCGGCGGCCCCGCCTGCGACGGCGCTCTGGATGAGCGCGAAACAGAGCAAGGCTCCCACACGGCCCGCGCCGGCGACTGTCAGGGATCGTGTCACAGCTCCTCTCTCCTTCTCTTGCCTCGGCTCGGCTTCTGACGGGGGCACCGTGACGCAGGGAGGGCCTCGTCAGTCTGCGAACTCCATCTCCCAACTCACGGGCCTGGTTGCAGACGGGGTCGCCCGAACGGAGGCTATGTCACGCAGCCTTTCTATCTGCACCTTCTCGTCACCGACCACAGCGCGCGTGAGCCGGAAACCGTTCGGCAGATGGACGGTCAGCACGTAGGGGTCGCCGGCGACCACCGCGCTCTTGCCGGACAGGACTCTGCGAGCGGCGTCCCAGCTCATGTCCAGCAGGCTGACGCCGCCCTGGGAGATGTGGCGGGTGGTCGAGAGCACCCAGGGATGGGGGCGCGCCTCGCGGATGGCGAAGACCTGCATGCCGTTGTTCTCATCCATCGCCGGCGCCGTGAACGAGCCTTTGCACTGCCCGAGGAACTTCTGGCTCCAGAACTCGAAGACCAGGTACTCGCGATCGCCGGGCAGGCCGAGGTCGGCGAACTTGACCTCCTGCTGGGGCAAGCCCTTGAAGTCGAACTTCCACTCCTTCTGCCTCTTCACCCCCCACTGGATCCGCGCCAGCACGGTCCAATGGTCGAAGGGGCGGTCGATCTCCTGGAGCCACCAGGGGACAGCTTGGCGGCCGCAGCCGTAGAGTTGGCCGGGCACGGTGAAGAGCACGGGCGCGCTGCGCTTCATGCCCTCGATGTTCCCGTCGTCCTGGTAGACCTCCACCTTGTCGCTGACCATGAGCACCGCGCCTGCCATGGCGCACACGGCCGGCCGAATGACCGTCCGCGCCTGCACAGGCGTCTCCCTGCCGAAGACCGGCATCATGGCATCCTCATCCATCAGCCACGTGCCCAGGACATCGCAGTGGTCGGGGTCGCCCCGCCACACCACGCCCTCCAGGAAGTTGTATTGCGCCAGGGTGCGCGGCTGGAAGCCGTCGTTGCTCAGCCGGGCGCCGTCCACCAGGCCAATCACGTGCCGGGCGTTCCCGACGGTGTGGCACGCGAGGATGTAGACGTCCCGCCCCAACTCCTCTCGGGCCACGATGTCCCACGCGCGCAGCGACTGCTCGGGCGTGGTGGGATGGGTCTTGAAGAAGTCGGCGCACTGCTTGTTCTGGTACGCGCGCAGCAGGTCGCCGGTCCCGTCGATCTTCACGTAGTCCCAGCCCTGCTGCTTGAGCCCGCGGTAGAGCTTGCGGACCATGTTCTCGACGGCGTCCTTGTTCGTGGTGTCGAGCATGTAGAACCCGCGGTGCATGACGAGCGAACCGTCCGCCTTCCGCACGAACCAGTCGGGATGTGCCTTGGCGATGTCCTTCACGTGCGGGTCGCTGGGGCGGTGGATGCGGTGCACCCAGATGCCGGGCTTCATCCCCGCATCGCGGATGGCCTTGATGGCGTACTTCCAGCCGCCGGGGAACTTCTTGTTCCAGTTCAGCCAGTTCTCGGGACAACTGCCGTTGCCGTGCTGGTAGGTGTCGTCGAACTGCATGTAGTGGTAGCCGAAATCGGGCAGGCGCTTCTCGACGAACACCTTGAGCATCGCGTCGAGCGTGTCCTGCTTGAAGCTGTGACGGTAGGCCCACCAGGTGCAGTAGCCCGTGGGCGAGCCCTTCCATACCTTGTAGGTCCAGGGCTCGAAGCGCTGGTAGCCGTGATGCTCCTGGTAGAAGCGCGGGCGGAACGCAAGCTCCAAGGCCGCTCCGCGACTCTCCCACGAGAAGCTGATCGCCTTCTCGCCGGCCTGCTTCGGCTGGATCCGCGTGGCGCCGTCGGCCGGGCCGATGAGCACCCAGTCCCAGCGGCGGTCGTAGACGGCGTTGTTGCGCAGATTCCGGCTCAGCCCCACGCTGTTGCGGACGTAGGGAAACCGCACCTGGGCGTCGGACGGCGTCTCGGCAGGGAATGCCTCCTCGCTGCCGGTGACGGTCCCGCGCAGGACGATCCGCGTCCCTTCCTGAGGCTTGGCGAGAGCGAATCTCAGCCGCTGTTCGACCTTCTCCCCGGCCGTAGCGGTTGGCTTCATGGCGATGCCGCCGCGTGTCTCGTTGCCGTCCTTGTCCCGGGCGACGACCAAGGCATCGAGCACGACTGCGCCGTGGTATCGCAGGCGGAGTCGCCCCTGCCCGGCATCCCACTCAACCGCAGCCGCGGCGTTGGGCGGCGGCGTCACCGCTTCTTGAGCGCCGGCCCACGAGCCGCCGGCAAGCACGGTGAGCACTGTCATGAGCGTCAACCCTCTCGTGCAAGCTCTGGCAGGCATTCCAAGTGTCCTTTCCCCGATTCGAGCGACCAGTTACTTCCCGCGGACGAACCCCGCTTCGGCCCAGTCGGCGTGGTCGGATGCGATGCCGTCGCCGGCGTCCGTCACGATCAGGCGGATGCGTTTGCTGCCGCCCGGGATCGTGGCGTCGATGGACCACCAGGCCGCCGGCCGCATGACCGGGCTCCTGGCAATCCGCTTCTCGTCGGCGTAGACCTCGAACACCACGCTGGCCCGCGGGTCGTCACGCTTCCCATCGTCGATCCCCACGACGGCGACGAACCGATGGTACCCAGGGTCGAGGGCGTAGACAAGCTCGGAGGAGGCGTGTACCCCCATGCCCTTCTCGTACCTCGTGCCCGCGATCGACAGCGGACGCCCGCGGATGGAGCGGTTCGCTCTGGCCGATCCGCCCCAGCCCACGGTCGCCTTGAGCGGCTTGAGGTCCGAGATGTGCATGTCCGGCAGTGGCGGACGAGGCGGAAGCGCCGGCGTGCGCACCGACACGCTGGCCCTGGCCGACTCCTTCCCGTCCCAGCCGATGGCCACCACCGCATACGTATAGGCGGTGTCGGGCGCCACGTCGTCGTCGGTGTAGCCCGGCCGCTCGGTATCGATCGCGGGCCTGTCGGCCCGGCGGACGCGGTACCGCGCGCCCGCGACCCCGTCCCACGCGAGCACCACGCCGTAGGGCGACGGCGTCTTGGCCTTCAGCCCGGTGAGCTCGAGCGGCTTGTCGTCCTCCGCACGGGCCAGCTCGAACGTCACGCGCCAAGCCACCTCGCGTGACTCGCGGCTCTCGAGCGTCACCCGCACGTACGGGCCGGCCTGGCTGGCACGTACCTTCACGCCCGCATCGGCGGCCGCTTTGGACACACCGGCCTGCGCGAGCCGGAAGCTCCTGCGACCCACTCGCGGCGCCGTGATGCGCAGCTCGTAGGGATCTCGCCCGACCACCCTCGAGCGGCCGGACAGCGTGCGCGTTTGTCCATCCCAGTCCACCTGAGCGACGTCGATGGCGCCCTGCGTCACGTGCCGCGAGGTGCTCACAAGCTGCGGCCGCGCCGCCAGCCTGGCCAGGGCGATCACACGACACGAGCTCGGACGCAGGCGGACCGTGCGCTTCCCTGCGAACGGCGGCAAGAAGAGCCCCTCCCAGTAGTCGAAGCCCACGTAGCGCGCCTCCGGCGACGCCAGCAGGCCGAGCTGAGCCACGTCCAGCTCGATGTCGACCGGCTGTCCCTCAGCCCAGTTGACCAGGGCGACCACGTCGCGCCGCTCGCCGCCCACCTCGGTCTGGTAGTGCCAGATCCGCGGCGGGTCGCTTGTGAACAGATCCAGCGGCCGGCCCAACCCGCCGTGGTTCGGCATGGTGCGCTTGACCACGTCGAGCTTCTCGGCGGGGAGGCCCGGCAGCCACTCGCTCACCACGTTCATCTGGCCGGAGATCGCCAGCACCGAGCCCCAGGCCCGGGCCTGGTCCACCGTCAGAGGCCCGCGCAGCATCAGGCAGTCGGGATCGCTGAACCAGACGTGGTTGTGCAGGAAGTAGAACCGCGCCGTCGGCCGGGCACACCCGCGCAGCGAGCCCCAATGCGCCCCGATATCGTGGCCGATGCGCATGCCATCGACCAGCCCGAACGAGGCCCCCAGCGTCCGGGCGTTCTGGGCGATGTTGCACCCCAGGAGGAACACGTCTTTCCCTGCCGCCTCGCGCACCAGCCTCAGACCTGAGCGATACGCCTCGACCTGCGTCCGGCTCGCATCGTGCAGCACGGCCTGGCCGAGCCCGTCGGACCGGTAGCTTGGCGAGGGGTAGAGGAGCTTCACGGCCAGGCCGCTCCACAGGCCGTCGATCTTCATGTACTTGTAGCCCCAGTCGCGGGACATGCGCGCCACGACGCCGCGGAGGAACTCGCGTGCCTCGGGATGGGTCATGTCCAGGCAGCTCCCCGCCCACCCGACCGTGTAGATCGACCCGTCGGGCCGCTTCACGAACCACTCAGCGTGGTCGCGCAGCGATGGGCAGTTCTTGTCCCACCCGAACGGGATGTACCAGATTCCCGCGGTCAGCCCCTGCGAGGTGATCGTCTCGGCCGTGGGCTTCATGCCGTCGGGGTAGGCTCCGCGCGGCCGGTGGGTGGTGAAGTCGCGCCCGCCGACCTGCCAGCCGTCGTCGATCTGGATGAACTCGAAGCCGAACGGCTTGAGATGCCTGCCGCAGAACGCCGCGAGCTCGGTCGCCCGGGCCTGGTTCAGCGCCCCGGCGTGGTACCAGGTGCAGTATCCGCTGGGAACCGTGGGCGGCAGAGCGACCCCGTTGGCTCTGCCGCAGGCCCCGCCGTAGGCCTCGAGTCCCTCCAGCGCATCATCGAAGTACCCAATCGCCAGGGTCTCTCCCTCGGCCATCGTGCCGGCCGGCACCAGCAGCCGTCCGTACTCGGCCCGTGCGCCGACGGTGAGTGTGCCGGCACCGACGTTGAGGGCCACTACTCCAGAGCCTCGGTGGTGCGTCAGCCACCCGCAGACCACCCCGGCCCGCGTCGTCGGGTTGACCGCGGCTGCGAAGCAGAAGCAGGTGCGGCGGCCGAGACCGAACAGCCCTTCCGGCCCGAAGCCCCGCAGCGACGACACCGGCGCCCCGGCGTCGAGGACGACGGACAACGGGGAGATCTGCTCGAGCGTCTTCGGCTGGTCGGTCGTATTGCGGAACGAGCCCTTGACACACAGCAGCGGGAGGGAACCGTACAGCGTCATCCGCGTTCGGTGCCCATCCGGCCACGTCGCCTCGATCGACTTGCCCTTGCCGAGGGCATCGCGCGCGTCAGCGATGCGGACGTCCGGCGCCGTCTCTCGGCCGGGCGCTCCAAGCCGCCCCTTGGTGATAAACCGCCGATCGCCGCGTGCGGCGGTGAACGTGCCGGTCTCCGCGTCGTAGCGGACCGATAGGATCCCGTTGTCGAGTGTCAGCGTCTTCCCTCGAGCTCCCGCGCTGATTTGCCCAACACCCGGGCCGGCGCATCCCATGGTGACCAATGCCGCGCACATGCAGGCCACCGATCGGGGTCCTCTCGATCTCGTCACACTCGTCCCCTTCCTGCCTGCCGATGTTCTCCCGTGGCCCCGCGCACCGCGCGAGGATCGCGCCACTCCTTCAGGGCACGCTCCTGACCCGAGCCGCTCACCTGGTGAACGCCATCTTCCACTGCACGGTCTTGGTCGCGGACGGCACGATGCGGGCCGTGGCGGTTTCACCCTGATTCGCGATCTCGACCTTCTCGCCGCCGGCCTCGGCGCTCGCGAGCCGGAAACCGGCCGGCAGGTGGACCGTGAGGATGTAGGGGTCGCCGACGATGACCGCACTCCTGCCCGACAGAACGCGCCCGCGTTCGTCCCACGCCTCGGCCAACAGGCTGACGCCCCCCTGCGAGATGTGTCTCGTCGTCGAGAGGACCCACGGATGCTCTCGCGCCTCGCGGATGGCGAAGACCTGTAGCCCAGTGTCCCGCGTCTGCGCGGGAGCGGTGAACGAGCCCCGGTGTTTGCCCAGGAACCGCCTGCTCCAGAACTCATAGACCAGGTAGTCCTCCCGGTCAGACAGGCCCAGATCGGCGAACCGGACCTCTTCGGCAGGCCTGTCCTCGCGGTCCCAGTGAAGGGCGAGCTTCCTCCAGTTGAACCTTGCCAGGACGGACCAATGCTCAAAGGGTCTGTCGATCTCCAGCATCCACCAGATCGGCTGCTTGCCGTATTGCGGCGCGTGGTTCAGATGAGGATGGCGGAGGTGCAGTCGCGGCTCCGGCAGACGTTGCAGATTGTCCCGCGTATTGTAGCGGACCCGGTCGCTCTCGATTCGGTTGTAGTCATACAACTGGCCCGGCACGGAGAAGAGCACGGGGGCGGCGCGCTTGATCCCCTCCAGGTTCTTGTCGTCCTCGTAGACTTCCATCTTGTCGCTGAGCATCAGCATGCCGCTCGCCATGGACACGGCGCAGGGCCTGACGATCGTGTCGGAAACGTCCGGCCCGACGACGGCATCGGGCTTGGGGTCGGTGGGCTTCTTGTCCACGCATTCCATGTACCAGGGCAGACTTCGGCTCTTCACCCACAGCGGCTGAATGTCACAGTGATCCGGGTCGTTCCGCCAGACCACACCGTTCCATGAGTTGAAGTACTGGAACTCCGCGGGGCCGAACCCGTCGCGCCCCAGGCGACAGCCGTCCGCGATTCCGACAAGCTCGGGCCGGACGCTCCAGCATCCCAAGACGAAGATATCGTCGCCCAGTTCCTCGCCTGCCGCCTGAGTCAGCCTGCGCAAGGCATCGCCCGGCGCCTTGCCGTGCTCCTTGAAGAACTCCGGGAACTGGCGATAGCCCCAGGCCATCAGATCGCCCTCGCCGTCGATCTTCACGTACTCCCACCCCTGCTCCTTCAGTCCCCTGTACGTGGGTCGGATCAACCCGGCCAGGGCAGCCTCGTTGAACGGGTTCAGCGTGTACGTTCCCCGGTTGAGTACGCTGCCGTCAGGCGTTGGCAGGAACCAGTCGGGGTGCTTCTTCGCCATCCCATCGACGATCTTGTCGCCCCGCCGGAACACGATGGCCGTGTGCACGCCGGGCTTCATGCCGGCCTTCTTGATCGTGCGGACGATGTACTGCGGCCCGCCCGGGAACTTCTTGTTCCAGTTCAGGTATCCCTCGGGGCTGCTGCCGGTGGCCCAACCGGCGTCGATCTGAAGGTACGTATAGCCAAAGTCGACGAGGTTCTTCTCCCGGAATACGGTGACGATTCTGTCTATCGTGTCCTGCGTAATACCGCCCTTGTAGGCCCACCAGGTGCAAAAGCCCGTGATGGACCCCTCCCACACCTTGTAGGTCCACGGCTCGTAGTATTGCAGGTTCTTGTGCTTCTGGTAGAAGCGTGGGCGGAAGACGAGTTGCAGGCTCGAGCCCTTGCACTCGACACCGAACGCTCGCCGGTTCTCCCGTTCGGTCCGCGGCGTGATCCGCGTGGCGCCATCGCCCGGGCCGAAGAGCACCCAGTCCCAGCGGCGATCGTAGACCGCGTTGTTGCGCAGGTTGCGGCTCAGCCCCGCGCTGGTGCGGATGCAGGGAAACCGATTCTGCGCCTCCGACAACGTCTCGGCGGGGAAGGCCTCCGCGCTGCCGTTGACCGTCCCGCGCAGCACCAGTCCCACGCCATCCGTCGGCTTGGACAGGCGGAACTCGAGTCGCTGCTCGACCTTCTTCTCCGTGGTCACCGTCGGCTGCATGGTGACACCGCCGCGCGTCTCGGTGCCGTCCCCGTCCCGGGCGACGACCAAGGCATCGAGCACAACTGCGCCGTGGTAGTGGAGGCTGAGCCGACCTTGCCCGGCATCCCACGCGACCTTGGCAGGGGTGTTCGGTGGCGGAGCGGTCGTTTCCTGTGCAACGGCCCACGAGGCGGCAACGAGAGCCACGATCAGGCCAAACGCGATGGGCGATCCCGAGCACATCGTCTTCTCCTCGCGTGTCCCGCGATGCACCGCCGGGGCTGCGGCCGGCCGTCTACCCATCGCCGTCCGCCATCGTCACGAGCACCCTGTCCCAGCGGTTGGTGTACCAGTCCCAGTCGGGGAGGATGTCGTTGAAGCAGTACTTGTAGTAGACCCAGAAGGACCTGCCGACGACCTCGTTGTCGTGGCCCATGCTGACGATCGAGGGGTAGTCGTGCAGGTGGTCGTCGGCGTGGACGGTCTGCCAGTCGGTCCAGTGGATGCCGTCCTTGGAGAACGCGATCAGGACGGAGCCCGCGTTCAGTCGCTCGCCTTTCGGCCCCGTGTGCTTCCCGTGTCGGGTGACCAGCACGAAGGCGTCGAGGTAGCTGCTGTATGCCGCATCCCCGTGCAGGTAGCCCCTGGGCTCGAGGTTCAGGGACGTGAATCTCCCCCCTCGACCGCTCTCGCCCCATTCCCCGTCGCAGTACTTGTGCCAGGGAGCGACCTCCAGCCTGTCCGCGGCCTCGAGCACGTCGGCCACCTTGGCTCTGGCGACAGCCATTCCCTGGCTGAAGGTGTCGGGGCTGTCTCGGGTATCGGTGTAGTAGAGGTAGAAGTCGCCGTCCCGGATGGCATAGTTCGCCAGACCCATGTTCCCAAACGCGTGGTGGCCGCCGACGCTGCCGCTGCGCCAGTGGTCGAGCCAGGTGTCATACGACAGCTCGGGCCCGATGATGTGTCCGCACCACCGGAACGAGTGGCCGCCGTCCTTCGAGATGGCGATCCCCAGCCGGAAGTACGTCCCGTCCCGTGTCTCCAGCGTCCACTCCGTGTGCATGAACGCCAGGATGTGGCCGCGGCCGCGATCGAGATACACGTTGGCGAGGGTCGGGCCGTCTCCCCAGAGATGGTCCTCGGCGAAGCCGAACTTCGTGTTCGTGTAGGCGTCGGGCAGCCCCTCGAGCTCGGAGCGGGCGAGGAGGGTCTCGAAGGGCTCCTCGGGAGGGCCCGAGGTGCACACAATCTTCACCAGGTTGGTGCCGAACCACTTCCATCGCCCGTCGTCGACCAGGGCGAAGAGGCTGCCGTCGATGCCCCGGATGTCGAGTTCCCTCATCCGGTCGTGAGAGATGACAGTCTCGGGCTCGCCCACGGAGAACCTCGGTGCTTCAGAATCGAAGGGTCGGTTCACAGTGCTCACTCCCTCGTCTGGCTCCTGCATACGAGTCTGAAGGTCATGCCTTCATTAGTGGACTTGTGAATGCCGTTCAGGTCGCACAGGTATACGATCTTCTTGTCCTTCCAGTCCGGCAGCACACAGGTCGTGCCAGGGAACCGGCTCGCCTTGGCCACAGGATTCCAGTCGAAGGTCAGGCGTTCGACCACGCGGTGGACCCGGCCGGCGTCCGGCCCGGTGAAGGGGACGGCGTAGCAGGTGGCTTTGGGGTCGTAGTGCGTGTCCTTGCGGAGCTTCATGAACCTGCGGTGGCCCATGGCGAGGAAGCAGGCGTCCGCGGGCAGATCGCGGTAGCGCCTCTTGTGCATGATCGTGAGGCTTGTGTGCGAGAAGTAGATCCCGCGCGTGGTGGCGACATTGACAAAGCGGTGGTTGTAGCCGACCGCGGCGCCTATGACGCCGAGGTGATCGAGCTCGACGGGGGGCCTGGCGACGTGGATCAGTCCGCCGGGTCGGAGCCGCGCGGCGTACATTCTGCCCACCGTGGCACGAGCGGCCTCGATGGCCGGCTTGCCCAGGCCAAGGGTCGCGAACTCGTCATCGTCGAAGGTCCCCACGAGCACGAGATCGGCATCGACCAGAACGGACGTGATCCGCTCGTCCTTGAAGTACTTGCCCCTGGCGAAGTCGCTGCGCCAGGTCTTGCCGCCGTCGGCGCCGGTGAAGAGGCCCTTCGATTCGCCGGCGGCGATGATCACGTCGGCTTCTTCCTTTAGGGGCCTCGCGAACGCGACGGCTTCGCCGAACAGCGCGGTCGGGCCGGCGCCGTCGAAATCGATGCCGGTGGTGAGCCGCTTCCACGACGCGCCGCCGTCCTCGCTCAGCCAGAGCCCGCTCTTGTGCTTGCCGCCAATGCGCGCGCCGCCGGCGCGAAGCACCTTCCTCGGGTCGGTCGGGTGGACGGCCACGGAGCGCACGGCCATGGCCTCGGGCGTCGAGGCCAGCCCGCCGTTGGCCTCCCGCCAGGTGCCGCCCCTGTCGGTGGAGACCAGGACACCGCGGGTCGGGCTGCGCGCGTAGAGCGTCTCGGGCGCCTCGTGGCACTGCACGATGCCCGTGATGCGGTTGCCGAGCTTCAAGGAGGCCGGGTCGGCCTTCGCGCGGGCCGGCTCCGGTGGGGTCTTGCCGCGCTCGAGCGTGATGCTGTCAACGCTGCCTCGGAACAGAACGGGGCTCTTGCCGGGGATCCCGCGGAAGACGATGGCCGCGTCATGCTCCGCGGCGTGACGCGCCAGGAGCTTCTCGGTGGCGGGGCGCCAGGTCCTGCCGTCCGCCGAGGTGTAGCTTGTCGTGCGCCGGCCCCGACGCACGAGTCGCAGCCACCGGTGGCCTGGGTCCGCGACCGGCCAACTGGTCATGCGCGTGCTGGCCAAGTCGGGGTAGTCCGCCACCGCGCGGATCCCCTTGCCGGCGGTCACGTAGATGCCGCAGATGTCGTCGTCGTAGTCCGCCACATACCGGCCTTCCCTGTTGCGGCCGTTCCTCGGCATGTCGTAGATGCCGACCCAGTTGCCGCCGTGGATGCCGTTGCTCCGCGTCGAGTGCACGATGTCGGCGATGCGGACGGTCAGCGTGTAGTCGCCCTCGACCGCCTGCCGAGCCGCACAGAAGCCCTCGCCGGCAAACGAGATCACCCCGTCCTTGCAGCGCGAGCCGAGCGGATCGAGCCCGGGGCCGACCACGGTGAACTTCCAGGGGCCGTCGTTCCGGTTCTCAGCGGTCAGCCACAGGTCCTCGGTGGCATTGACCGAGTTGTTCCCGTCGTACCACAGCCGCGCCCACACGCGGCTCTTGCCTCTGGGCAGGACGCTCCTGAAGACGGCGCGGCCCTCGTTGTCGAGTGCGCGGACCGACCCGAGAAGCAGTTCGCCCACGAAGGCATCGATCTTGGCGAGCTTGTGCCCGCGGAGCTTCGGGACCGCGTGGATCTCCGCCAGGTTGTCCACCAGGACGCCATCGACGGTCGGCGTCTTGGCCTCCAGCGTCAGCAGCGGCAGGTCGCCCGCGTCGTCGCAGACGAAGTCGCTCGGCGCGAAGGGCCGGCGGGCGAAGCCCGGCCCCTCCCAGCTCATGTCGATCCTCAGATGCTCGTAGTCCTGCGGGCCTTTGAACGTGTCGAGCTCCAGGCGGTGCAGGCCCTCGCTCAGCGCGAGGGAGACCTGCTTGATCCCCGCGCTGTGGATGCCGTCGTTGTCGCAGACCAGCTTCCCGTCGACCCGCAGACGGCTGCCGTCGCACGTGCCGGCCGACAGCACATACAGGCCGTCGGCAGGCACCCTCAGGTAGCCGGCGAACTGAATGGCATAGTCCGTTCGCCGCTCCTCACGCACTGTGTCGTCGAGTCCCGTGACGGTGCCGATCTTGGCCGGCGTCAGCTCAGCGAAGTCGGGCAGCTTCATCCACCGGCCTTTGCCGGGGGCAGCGTAGAACTTGTAGGCCAGTCCCGCCCGCACCTGCTTCGGCTTCGCCCGCGGGGCGAGGGCCGCCGTTCGCGGCCGCAGGACGACGGTCTTCTCCTGGTCGAAGATGTCGATGACCGTGAGGCGCACGCTCCTGGCCGGGCGGGGCGTGTCGAGCCGTCGCGAGAGCATGTACGGCGCGAGGTCGTGGGCGGTGACCATGGCCTCGCCCGTCGCACCGCTGTTGTCGAAGACCTCGATGCGGTATCCGAGCTGCGGCGAGGCGTTCCTGGGGATGGCCCAGCGGACCGATACCTGCTTGCCCCACGCCGTGGCAACCGCGTCAACGACGTCTGGCTTGTCGAGTGTCGGGAGGTCGGGCTGCTTGGTCGTGTAGCTCTTGTGGCCGCCGGCCTCCTTGACGAAGCTGTCGTAGCGGACGACCGTGCCGTCCTCGATGAGCATGAACCGCGCGCCGGGGGCGCACTTGATGGTGCCGGCCTTGTACCACTTCCCATCGACCCGGCCATAGCCCAGGCGGCGGTCGATGGAACGACGCACGTTCCCCGGAGCGAGAGCTTCAATGAAGGACCGGTTGCCCGCGATCCCCGTCGGGGCGCCCAGCACGCCGATGATGCTGTGGGTGTGCCAGGTGTCGCGCTCGATGTCCTTCACCCACCAGCCGACATAGGAGTACTTCCCGAGCTTCTTCTCGTGGGCAGGCTGATACACCCGCATGACGAAGCGATACCAGGCGTTGGGCCGCAGGAAGTCGGGCTTCCCCGCCGCCGCGCCCGACGCCCCCTCGGCGCCCTTGCCGGTGCGGTAGAACTGAGGCCCCTCGTGGACGCTCTTCTTGTGCCCCCAGATGTTCCAGAACATGCCTGGCCGTCCCTTCGGCCCGCGGGCGGGTACGCCGCCGTAGAAGTTGCCCTTCCTCGGGTGGAAGCCCGAGTTCCAGATCGCGTAGTAGGTGCCCGCGTCCCACCGGGGCCACCGGTGTTCCTTCATGAGGATATCCGAGTTGGTCTTGAACCCGTCGTCGTAGGGCGTGGCATCGGACGGCAGGGCGGTCAGAAGCACCAGGGTGGCTGCAGTTAACGCCAGAACGTGGGCGAGGACATGTCTACATGCAGGCATTCTGGTCGTCCTCATGGAAGACGGTGTTTGAGTGTCCAGAGCTTCTAGGATATGGTGTACGCTCAAGATCCGCAATGGCGCTTTGTTAGCTCGTGATGTCGGAATGTAAACGCATGAAAGCCGAGCAACTCCTGGACATCCCTGAGAAACGCGAGGCCATTGTGCCCGTCGACGCCGACGCCACGCGCTTCGCCGTCTGGCGTGTGGCTCGGGAGCGATGGGGCCCTGCCTTCCGGTACCGCTCCCCCCGCGCGGACACGCTGTTCTGTGGTCTCGTGCTCTCGGGCACGCTCGAGCAGTCCGACGGCGGCGCAGACACTGTGGAAGTACGAGCCGGCGAGGTGGTTCTGTGTGGGGCGGGAGGACCCCGCAGCCACATTGTCCACGATCCGGAGGGCGTGGAGCTGCTCATGTGGGTCGCGCTGAGCGGGCTGGCCACGGACATGGCCAGATCGCTCTTTCCCAGCCTGCCGACTGCCTTCGCCGTCGGACGCGTCCGGGCCATGGAGGCCCTTTTCACTGGCCTTCTGGAGGAGGCGGAGCGCGCGACTCCCGAGACAAGCCGTATCTGCGGATGCCTGGGCGAGGCCCTGTTGCTCCAGGCCGCTCGGGCGTCCCGCGAGCGGTTGGTCCCTCACTCCCGCCGCGAAGAGCAGTTCCTCCGCGTTCGCCGCTACATGCTGGACCGGCTCGACCAGCCGCTCACGGTTGGCGGCGTGGCCCTGGCTGAGAGGATCAGCCGGGTGTACCTCCACCGGCTCTTCAAGGAGTTCGAGGGGGAGTCGCCGCAAATCTGGATCCAGCGCCACCGCATGTCCCTCGCCGCCGAGCTCCTGCAAAGCGGAGCGCAGACCGTGGGGGAGGTGGCGCACGCCCTGGGCTGGGCAGATCCCTATGCCTTCTCACGTTCCTTCAAGCGGGTCATG
>JADHXT010000050.1 GCA_016782825.1 Candidatus Brocadiia bacterium
GGGCTCGTAAGTCAGGGGCGTCGTGCCGTCCGCGTCGTTGGCCCACTGGCACAGGTCCACCGTGTGCGCGCCCCAGTCCAGCAGGGTGGCGCCGGAATCGAGATCGAAGTACCCCCGCCACCCGCCGCGCACATACGTGGAGTTGTACGGCCGCCAGGGCGCAGGCCCCAGCCACCGGTCCCAATCCACCACGTCCCTGGGGGGCTCCGGCTCGGCGGGGAGCCAGCCATGGTCGACCCGCAGCTTGTAGATGGAGGCGTGCACGGTGTGGAGCTTGCCCAGCTTGCCGCTGCGGGCCAGGTGGACCGCGAACTGGAAATTGCCGTTGCTTCGCCGCTGCGTGCCGGCCTGGAACACGCGGCCGTAGCGGTTCATCGTGTCGGCCAGGGCCTGGCAGTCGCCGATGGTGATGCCGCAGGGCTTCTCGCTGTAGACATCCTTGCCCGCTTGCGCGGCCAGGATCGATGCCAGCGCATGCCAGTGGTCACCCGTGGCGATCAGCACGGCATCAATGTCCTTGCGGCCGAGCACCTCGAACATGTCGCGGTACATGACGCAGTCGTGGTTGCCGTACTTGGCATCGGCCATGGCCTTCACGTGCTTGCGGCGGCTCGCCTGCACGTCGGCGATGGCCACGAACTGCACGTCGGGCTCGGCCAGCATGCGACTCAGCACGTACCGGCCACGTGGCCCGATGCCGATGGCGCCCAGCACCGTCTTCTCACTGGGCGCCACCCCGCCGTCTTTGCCCAGAACGCTGGACGGAATGATGGCCGGCGCGGCCAGCGCCAGGCCGGATGCTGTGAGGAATCTCCTGCGCGTCAGCAATCGTGCTCTCATCTGTGGGCCTCCTGGAGCTTTGTGAATGTTTCCTTACTTCCTCTCGCACAACTCCACCATCGCTTCGCCGGAGGCCCTGCCGATGCGGGTGTACCAGATCGCGCTGCCGAAGTAGTGGTACGCCCGGTCGGAACCGACCTTCTTCCACTCCTCGAAGCGCTTCTTCCACTCGGGGTACAGCGTCTCGGCCGCCTTGTCCACCAGCAGGTCCGTGCGGAACGCTTTCACGTTGCCCTTGAACTCGGGCACGTCGTTCATCGCCATCTGCGCGTTGCGGACGTCCAGTTGGCCGCCCTTGGCCGGCTTCGAGCCGCTCGTGCCGATGGCGGCGATCACGAACGGCAGCTTCGGCGCATTCAGGTCCTTCCGCACGTCGTTGATGAAGTGCTTCATGTTCGACGCATACTCGCCGGGCGCATAGCCCCACTGGTCGTTGAAGCCCTGGAACCACACGAACCCCGCCACCTCCAGCTTCCTGCCCTCGAGCGCGGGGAACAGCTCTCCGCAGTGGTCGAAGACGTCCTTGACCTCGCTCATCATGTTGCGGTACGACGAGCCGTAGGGCTTCTTGATGTCGTCCATCGTCGGCAGCGGGTCGTTGCGCTTGCGCTTCTCGTTGTTCCGCTTGACCCTCGTCTGTGTTTGCTCGAGTTCCTTCTGGAGGTTCTCATCGCTGGGCAGGCCGGCCGAGGGCGAGCGGAAGAGCTTGAACAGCGAGTGGCCGCCCCACGCCGTCTTGATCAGCAGCACAGGGTCGTTGAAGTGCTCGCCCATCACCGTGCCGAACTCAAGCTCCATGCCCGTGCGGCCCGGGCTGCCGTAGCCGACCGTCAGCCCGCCCTTGCGGCCCAGATACTTGATGAACACGTCGTCGCGCACGATCCACTTGCCGTCCTTGCGGAGGTGCTTGAACAGGTCTTTGGTCTCGGGCGCCTCGGCTTGGTGCTCGAGCAGTGCATTCTGGGCCTTGCCCTCCATGTTGGACTGCCCGGCCAGGATGAACACCTTCACGCGGCCCTCCGCCGCTGTGCTCGTCCGAGCCGCAGCGAGGGACACGGCCAGCACGGCAATGGAGATGACCCACCGGGATCTGAGACGGCGACGCGACATGGCATGCTCTCCTTCGTTGAGGGGGCGGTGACAAGCACTAAACATACCGCGGCAGGCACGCGAACGCAAGCGCTTGACCGGGGGACACGTGCGCGCTACGTTAGGTGGGTCGGGAGACTACTACGTGGCCGGCGTCACGAGACCTGGTCCAGACCTGCGGGCGCGTTCCGTCGAGACTGTGAGGAGCGAGGGCGCCTGCACACTTCAGAGCGATGGAAAGGAGAAGCCATGTCGAAGTACCAGCTCACCCGCCGCGGCATCCTGAAAGCAGGCGTCGTGGCACTCCCTCTCGCGGCGGCAGGAGAGGCCCTGTCACAGGAAGCTCCCGAAGGGAAGGGCAGCGTCGTCATCGGGATGGCCACGACGGGGTTCCGGGATTACACGAACAGCCGGCTCGCCACGGAACTGGCGAAGCGAAACGTCCGGACGATTCAGCTCTTCCTCAGCCAGTCCGACAGCAACTACTGGAGGTACAACAGCCGCAACGACCTGACCGCCCTCACCGCCGAGCGGTGTAAGGAGATTGCCGGCACGTACCGTTCGGCGGGCATCTCCATTCACAGCATCGGCGTCTACACCAACCTGATCCACCCGGATGAGGCCGAACGGAAGGCCAACCTGGCCTACTTCGAGGCCATGATGAAGGTCGGCGGCCACATGGGCGTCCGCACGTTCATCACCGAGGCAGGCCACTACCACGCAGAGAAACCCGCATCGCGAGAACCCCACCACTTCCAGGAGCACGTGTGGAAGACGATGGTCGCCACGGCGAAGCAATTGGCCAAGATTGCCGACGGCCACAACGCCACCGTCCTGGTCGAGCCCTACTTCCAGAGCTTCCTCGCCAGTGCCAAACGCACCCGCGTATTCCTGGAAGAGGTCGGCTCGCCGCGAATCCGGGCACTCCTGGACCCGGCCAATCTCCTGGAACTCAACGATCTCGAGGAGATGTTCGCCCAGCTTACGCCCTGGATCGACTGTCTTCACGCCAAGGACCGCAAGCTGCACACCCGCCAAGGCGTGCCGGCGGGCCAGGGGGATATCGACTACCCCAAGTTCGTAACCCTGGCGGCGAAGCACACGCCCAAGGCACCGCTGATCCTGGAATATGTCGGGTCAAAGGACTGCGATCAAGCCATTGGCCACCTGCGCAAGATGCTCCGCGAAGCCGGCGTGAGCGAGCGATCGACAACGTGAAGCGGACGGCGTGGGACACTACACTAGCGGTAACACTTCAGCCAGATGAAGTGGTGCCGACACGATTCGACAGCGTGCGGTTCCTTCCTTTCTGGTCCGTCCCGTTCCTGGGTTCCAGCCGCGAAGCGGCGACTCAGCGCTAGCCCAGGGTGACCGAAGGGAACCCTGGGAAACGGGACGGCCCCCCCTTCTTGGAGCCCCGCCAGGGGCGACTCAACCGGGGCGCTGAGTCGTCCCTACGGGACTACGGAGGGTAGGGGGCCGTCGTTCCCAGGGCTTTCGCCCTGGGCTAGCGCTGAGCCGCCCTTGCGGGCTATGGCGGACGACGCAGTCTCAATCCGGGAGAGCCTGTCCAGGCGAATCTCCGCCGCGAGCGCTTCATTTCGCTGAAGTGTTACCACTAGCGAAGCTCTTGGCGCCATCGCCGGTACTCGCTCAGGCAGTCGTCCGGGCTGACGAACTTCTTGTAGGCGACGCGAGCACGGAGGCGGTAGAGCTTGCCGACCTTGTAGTCGCGGATCACAAACTGCCAGTCCCACGCTGGGTTGGTGGCTCCGCCCCCAGTTGGCGACTGGCTGAAGCGCACGCGCTTGGGGTCGTCGAACATCACCTGATAGACCATGTCGTGGTAACGCCCGTAGTAGAATGGATGGGTGTAGCGGCGCTTCGAGAAGTTGAAGACGAGGGTCAGCGGATGGCCAGGTACGGGCGGCAGAGGGCAGGGATCAGCCACGGAGCGGTGGGTACTCAGTCTGCCATGGGCCGGCGTAGCGGCCTCGACCCATCGCTCCCCTGACCGCTCGCCCTCCTCCCGGCCGAGGAAGTAGATGGCCCTGTTGCTCGGGGCATTGATGTAGGCGGCCCAGAAGATGACGACGTAGCCATTGTCGAACGCCGCCCGCCGAGGGATGCACTCGTAGACCACGTCGATGTAGTGCGGTGGAACGAGGGTGAACCGCATGGCGCTCTCGAGGCCCTTGTGCGACGTGGGGGCCTGGTACATCTCGACGCTGTGGTCGCTGATGCGCCGGAGTTGTATGGGGCATTCGCGTGGTTCGAAGAGCGGGTCGGGGCCGCCGCGCGTCTCGGTGCCATCGAGGATGTGCTCCATGTTGAGGCCGGCGTAGGCGGGCACGAAAAGATTGCGCGGCTCAGCTTTGTGGGCGAGCGAGGCGATTCCGTTGTAGCGACCGCGGTGGTGCGGCGGCCATGGAGCATTGTCGGTGACGACGACCTCGATGTCGCCGGCTGAGAGCTTCACGTGGTGTGCGGCTATGGGGCGCCACGCAGTGTGCTTCGCCAGGATGGTGGTCAGCGGCTCGTCAGAGCCGGCACTTGCTGTGACCGACATGACCATCAGCCTCCACAGAACGATGGCGCACAGCGCTCGCCGGGGGAGACGGGCAAGGGCAGTGAAAGGACACCTGTGCTTCACAAGGCGGCCCCCGTGCGGGGGATTCCCCTCTACGGCCTGGGGGTGGGCGACGGTTTCGGCAGGAGCTTGCGGGTGCGCTTGTCCCAGCGCATGGTGCGGCGGCTCAGGCGGTGGCGGCCGTGGCAATCGGTGCAAACGATGGTCTTGGGGTCGAGCTTGTTCGGGCAGCGGGCCCGCCAGCGCGCCACCACCTCGGCTGCCGGCGCGTCGTGGCTCTTGTGGCACGCCTTGCAGGCGGGGTCGATCCGCTCGTGGGGGAACAGGGTGTCGGGGGGTATGGTGTGGTTCTCGTCGTTGGTGTGGGCGTGGCTGTGGCCGTGGCAGGTGGCGCAGCCGACCTTGTGCTTCGCGTGGGTGACGGCCAGCGGCTCCTCTTTGTAGTCGGCGTGGCACACGAAGCAGGCGCTGTTGTCGGCCGCTTCGCGGTCGGGCTTCTGTGGGTGCGGTGCGTCGGGCAGGGTGGGGGCATCCTTGTCGACGACCAGGGGCGGTGGCCCGGGCCGCCGGGCTTCGCCCGCCAGCGCGAGTGCGGCGGCCAGGCACAGGGCCGCGCACCAGGCGGACGGGCGCGGGGCGGTGGCTGTGGGTGGTTTCATCGCCGGCGTCTCACACGGTTTCCCAGTCCTTGAGCCACTCGTACTCGGGGGGCAGGGCGGCCCAGGCGCGGTCCATGGCCTCCTGGAGGTCGGCGCGCTCCTTGAGGTCGAGCTCGCGGCGTTCCTTGACGGCAAGCGCCACGTTGTCCACCTGCTGCTGGGTGATGAGGCCGGGCATGGGGGCGGTGATGGCGGGGTTGCACAGGATGCAGCGGATGGCGAGGCGCGCGATGCGGTTGTCCTCGGCGAAGTGTGGGCTGCCGGGCGTGCTGTCGCCGCGGAACACGGAGTTGCTGGCGAAGGGCTTGATGCCGAGCCACCCGACGTTGTGCTTGCGGATGGTGGCCCACAGGCCTGCCTGGTCGGCCACCACCTTGGTCTTGGCCGTGTAGGGCGTGCAGATGGCCTCGATCTGGTCGGGATAGGTCTCGATGAGCTTCTTGAGGTGCGGGCGGTCGTGGGAGGAGAAGCCGACAAAGCGCGCCCGCCCGGTCTTCTTGGCCCAGGCGAGGGCCTTGATGGCTTCCTCGACCTCGCGCTGGCTGTGCTGGCTGCTGGTGACCAGTAGGCTGATGCGCCAGAGGTCCACGTACTGAAGCCCGGCTTCCTTCATTCCCTTGTCGAGGCCCTCCTGGAGCTTGGCGGCCGAGCGCCACTCCGGGAAGCGGCTCTCCCAGATGTGCCACGAGTAGCCGAAGTACATCTTGTCGCGGCGGCCACGGAGCGCCGTGGCGTAGGCGAGGATCTCCTCACGGCAGCAGGCGTCCACGTAGTTCATCCCGCGCTCGAGGCAGCGGGTGACCGTGTCGTGGCGGTTCTGCTGGAACGTGCGGTCGCCGATGGCCATGGTCATCCAGCCCTTGGGCTCCTGGCCGCCGATGACGTTCACCAGGCGCTTCCAGTGGCCCCCCAGCACGACGGCGGAGATCATGAGGCCCGTCTTGCCGAGCCGGCGGTACTCCATGTCGGGGTTGTAGCTCAGGATCTTGGCCGTGTCCTGCTTGTCCGGGTTTCCGGCCCGCACGATCCCGGGCAGCGCGGCCCCCACCGCGACGGCCGCTGCGCCACGCTGCACGAACTCCCGCCGCGTGATGTCCTCTGGCGTCATGGCTTGCTCTCCTTGCCTGGGCGTGCGGCCCTTCCACACCCCGTGGGGCCATTGTAGAGCGCGCGTCGGCCCCAGTCAACTGGATGAGGAGGGAGCGGGGTGGGGGAGGAGGAGACACGGGCCAAGGCATCCCGTGCCTCAGCCCTACTAGCCCGCGACCTCGAGCCAGTCCATGGGGTAGTAATACCGCGAACCATCGGGGAACTCCACGACCATCCTCCTGGAGTCCCTCCGTGGCGTGCGGACCTTCTTCACGATCTTCCCGTTGTCCTTGTCTCGCCTCGAGGAGCGAATACGAAGTGCCGTGCCATCGGGAAGACCACGCAGGGCTTCGTGGCGCGGCTCGCGGCTCTCTTGCTCGAGGTGTTGTGCCATTCCTTTGCGCCGGCTCGCGATCCACGCGTGGAGTTCGCTCAAGTCCTCGAAGCCCAGGTGTGATGCCCCCAGCTTCAGGTTTCTGAGCAGTTCGGGGTTGCGGCCTGCAGGGATTCGCATCGTCTTCCTCCCCGGGCGGCGCTTGCGGGTGGCTGTGCGGGAATGCACGATCGCGTAACCCACTTCGTTGAGTCTGGCGAGAGCCCACTTGTTGGCGGATTGCTCTCCCTCTCGCGGGTGGAGTCCGAGGTGATGCCTGCGATAGTGGTGGAGTTCGTGAGCGAAGAGGTACGCCAGGTGCTCTTCGAAGCTTTCGACATCGAGGGTCCACCCATAGCTGTCGTGGCAGGACTTCGGGTACCGCGCTCCCGTGCCGAAGAGCATGCGGATGAGGACGTACTTGTCCGGCAGACCGTCGGGTGTCCCGAAGGCTTTGGCCATGCTGAAGTGGCCGCTTCGGGGAACGAAGTCCCACGGCGACAGGATCCTGCCTACCTTGCAGTACTCCCCACGCCACGCCGCACCCTTTGTCTGAAGGTACACGGCAACGACCAGCTCGTTGGTGTCCGTTGCACCGCTGATCCGCTCCACGACATGAGTGATGTGGCCGTCGGAACACTCCTGGCCTGGCTTGGCGCCCGTCTCGCGGAAGATGTGAACCTGCATGTGGAGCGGCCTCTGCTGGCGCGTCGTGCCTCCCCTTGCTTCTGCATCTTGGATTATACCCGAGGAGCTCGGCTTGTGCAGTGGCTTCCCGGCTGCCTTCGCAGGACGCCTTGACAGTGCGGCGGGCCGAGCCTAACATAAGCGGAGCCGTTGCGGCGCACAAGGAGTAACACTATGAGCAAGTCCAGTGTGGTAGTAGTCCGTATCGCCACCCTCCTGCTGGCCGCGGCTGCCGTGGGCTGCGCGCCGCGCGGGACGAGGGTGCAGCGCTACGGCTCGGTGATCGGCATCCAGCCGGAGAACATCGCGGAGTACAAGAAGCTCCACGCCGCCGTCTGGCCCGAGATCCTCAGCAAGCTGCGGGACGTGAACATCCGCAACTACTCGATCTACCTCGCCGAGGTCAAGCCCGGCGAGTGGTACCTCTTCAGCTATTTCGAGTACGTGGGCGACGACTTCGAGGCCGACATGAAAAGGATGGCCGCCGACCCGGCCACGAAGCGCTGGTGGAAGCACACCGACCCGCTCCAGACGCCCGTGCCGACCCGCAAGGAAGGCGAGCACTGGCACGGCATCGAAGAAGTGTTCCACATGGATTGAGAAGGAAGAAACCATGGGCGTTGCGATCACCAGGCAGATTGCGTGCTTCGCCTTCGTCGGGCTCCTCGCGCTCTGTGCGGCGGACGCCAGGGCGGGGGCCAAGGAGACGGCCAAGGACTTCCTGACGGCCCGCCCCGAAGATGTGCAGCAGTGGCGCCAATGGAGATTCGGCCTGTTCGTCCACTGGGGTCCGGTGAGCCTCAAGGGCACCGAGATCGGGTGGTCGCGCGGCGGTGAGCGCCGAGGCCGCAAAGGCCGAGGCCCCATCCCCGTCGAGGTCTACGACAACCTCTACAAACGCTTCGACCCCGTGAAGTTCGACGCCAAGCAGTGGATCGCCATCGCCCAAGCCGCCGGGATGAAGTACCTCGTCTTCACCACCAAGCACCACGACGGCTTCAGCATGTTCGACAGCAAGCTTACCGACTACAAGATCACCAACTCCCCCTTCAAGCGCGACGTGGTGAAAGAGCTGGCCGACGCCTGCCACGAAGCCCACTTCGGCCTCGGCTTCTACTACTCGCCGCCCGACTGGCATCACCCCGACTACCGCACCGCCAACCACGCCCGCTACATTCAATACCTCCACGGCCAGTTCGGCGAGCTGTGCGCCCGCTATGGCAAGGTGGACATCATTTGGTTCGACGGCCTCGGTGGGAAAGCCAAGGACTGGGATTCCGGAAGGCTCTTCCAGATGATCCGCCAGCTTCAACCCCACGCGATCATCAACAACCGCGCCGGCCTGCCCGCCGACTTCGACACCCCCGAGCAGCGCGTCGGTCGCTTCCAGGCTGACCGCGCCTGGGAGACGTGCATGACGATCTGCCGCCAGTGGGCCTGGAAGCCCAACGACCGGATGAAACCGCTCGAGCAATGCCTCCAGACCCTGGTCAAGGTCGTCGGCGGCGACGGCAACTTCCTGTTCAACGTCGGCCCCATGCCCGACGGGAGCATCGAACCCCGCCAGGTCGAGCGGCTGAAGGAAATGGGCGCGTGGCTGAGGCAGTACGGCGAAAGCATCTACGCCACCCGCGGCGGGCCCTTCCGCCCAGGCCCCTGGGGAGCCGCCACGTGCCGGGGCAACACCGTCTACGTCCACCTCCTCGCCTCGACGGGCGAGGCCGTTGCGCTGCCGCCTCTGCCCAGGAAGATCGTGAGCACCTCCGTGCTCACCGGCGGCACGGCCAAGGTCACGCAGACGGACGAGAGCATCACCATCGCCGTGCCCAAGGCCCATCGGCAGCCGATCGACACCATCGTCGTCCTCCAGCTCGACGGCCCGGCCTTCGGCATCAAGGTCAGCGCCATCCGCTCCGGCTCCCTGGCCGCCGGAAAAAAGGCCGCGGCCTCAAACATCTACCGCAAGATGCGCACTTACGCCCCAGAGCAGGCGCTCGACGACGACCCCGACACCCGGTGGGCCACCGACGCAGGCACGCACCAGGCCTGGCTGGAGGTGGACCTCGGCAAGCCGACCGCCATCGCCAGGGCCGTCATCCGCGAGGCCTACGCAGGGCGGGTCCGCAAATTCGAGCTCCAGGCCAAGGAGGGCGAGGCCTGGCGCACCATCGCCCGCGGCGCCACCCTCGGCGAGCGCCGCGTCGTGGAGTTCCCGCCGGTCACCGCGCGCACCGTGCGTCTGAACATACTCGAGGCCACCGAAGGCCCCACCATCGGGGAGTTCCAGCTCTTCCCGCCGAAGAAATGATGAGGCACCCGCCCATGGCCTCCGCGCCCACACCAGTGCTCCGGATGCAGGGGATCGTGAAGCGCTTCGCCGGCGTGCGCGCGCTGGACGGTGTGGACTTCGACGTGCGGGCCGGCGAGGTGCACGCGCTCATCGGCGAAAACGGCGCCGGCAAATCTACCCTGATGAATGTGTTGGCCGGCCGCTTCCCCGACTACGAGGGGCGCATCCATCTCTTCGGCCAGGAGGCCCGGCTCGCCAGCCCGCGCCAGGCTCTCGCCCTCGGCGTGGGCGTCATCTACCAGGAGCTCAGCGTCCTGCCCAACCTCACCGTGGCCGAGAACATCCTGCTCGGACACGAGCCGCCGGGCCGCGTGCCCGGCACGCTCGACCGCCGCACCCTCGTCCGCCAGGCGCAGGACGTGCTCGACGCGCTGGGCTTCCGTCTGCCCGTCGGCGAGCCCGTCGGCCGGCTGAGCCACGCCCGCCAGTGCCTCGTGGAGATCGCCCACGCCATCCGCAAGAACGTGCGGCTCCTCGTCTTCGACGAGCCCACGGCGTCCCTCGCCGGCGACGACGTGGAACGCCTCTTCGCGGTCATCCGCGACCTGCGGGCGCGCGGCATCGGCATCGCATACATCTCCCATCGCCTGGCCGAGCTGCCGCAGATCGCCGACCGCGTCACCGTGCTCCGCGACGGCAAGGCCGTCGGCACCCGCGACATCGCCGACGTCAAGGTGGCGGAGCTTAGCCACATGATGCTCGGCCGCCGGCTCACCGAGATGTTCCCCGAGAAGCGCAACCAGCCCGCCGAGCCGATCCTGCGCGTCGAGGGGCTCTCGCGGCCGGGCGTGTTCGAGGACATCTCGTTCACCCTGCGCAGGGGCGAAATCCTCGGCATCGCCGGCCTCGTGGGCTCGGGGCGCACGGAGATTGCCCGCGCTATCTTCGGCGCCGACCGCGCCGCCGGCCGGTGCGCGCTGGAGGGCCGGCCGCTCGCCCGCCGCTCGCCGCGGCGCTGCACCGCACGCGGCATCGGCATGATCCAGGAGAACCGCACGCTCGACGGCAACGTCACCGGCCTGTCCGTCGAGCGCAACATCGGCATCGGCGTGCTCGACCGGCTCACCGCATTCGGCGGCGTGCTGCCGCCGCGCCGCGTGCGCCGCAACGCGCAACGCATGATCGAACGCATGGACGTCCGGCCCCGCGACCCCGCGCGGCCGATCCAGACCCTCAGCGGCGGCAATCAGCAGAAGGCCATCCTCGGCCGCTGGCTCTGCCGCGACCCCAAGGTGCTCATCCTCGACGAGCCCACCCAGGGCATCGACGTGGGCACCAAGGCACAGATCTACCGCCTGATCATGGACCTCGCCTCCGACGGACGCGGGATCATCCTCATCTCCTCGGAGTTCTTCGAACTCGTCAACCTCGCCGACCGCATCCTCGTGGTGCGCGACGGGCGCCTTGTGGGCGAGATGCCCGGCCCGGGCACCGAGGTGGACGCGGTGTTTGCCGCCTGCGTGCGGAAGGGAGCCTGATGCCCGACCAGCCCGACCAGCCCGACAAGCCCGAGGCGCCGAGCCGGCGCTGGAAGCCATCGTTCCAGGTGGTGCAGGCCGGCACGGTGCTCCTGGTGCTGCTGGTGTTGTGCGCCGTGTCGGCAGCCAGGACCACCACGTTCCTCACGTGGCGCAACTTGGTGTACAACCTGCTCACCAACGCCGCCTACCTGGGCATCATCGCCTGCGGGATGACGTTTGTGATGGTGGCGGGTGGCTTCGACCTGTCCGTCGGCTCCACCACCACGGTGTGCAGCGTGGTGGCCGTGCTCGTGCTGCAGGGCATGGGCGGCCAGCCGGCGTGGATGGCCATCACCGTGGCCGTGCTGGCCACGGCGGCAGCGGGCGTGCTGCTGGGAGCGGCCAACGGCGCCTGCGTGTCCTACGTGGGCGTCAACCCCTTCGTCACCACCCTGAGCACCATGCTCATCTTCCGCGGCATCGCCCTCATCATGACCCAGGGCGGCCAGACACTCAGCGTACCTCTCGCCCTGAAGAAGACCTTCAGCCAGACCTACTGGGGCAAGGTGGACCTGTTCGGCAGCGCCGCCCACCAGCTCACCGTGCCCATCCTGATCTTCCTCGGGGTGTTCGTGGTGTCGGTGTTCATCCTGCGGTTCACCCGCTTCGGCCACTACGTGTATGCCGTGGGCGGCAACGAGAACGCCACGTGGCTGGCGGGCATCAACACGTCGCTCGTCAAGGCCACCACGTACGCCATCTGCGGGCTCACCTGCGCCATCGCCGCGGTGATCTACACCGGGATGTCCAACACGGGGCAGGCGGCCAGCTACCAGGGCCTCGAGCTGCTGGTGATCGCCAGCGTCATCGTGGGCGGCACGCCGCTCGGCGGCGGCGCCGGCGGCCTGTTCTTCACGCTCATCGGCCTGCTGCTGCTCTCCGTGATCGAGAACCTGCTGCCCCAGTTCGGCGTGCAGGAGGAATACCGCAACATCGTGCGTGGCCTCATCATCCTCGTCGTGGTCGCCATGGACGTCCTCGTGCGAGGCACGGGCCGGAAAGGAAAGGGATAACCCAATGACCCAACGTGTGTGGACCACCGCCGTGCTCTCGCTGACCGCCGCCATCCTGATCGGCTGCGGAGACGGCACGACCCAGGAGGGCAAGGCCGACAGCCCGAAAGCCACCTGCACCATCGGCTTCTGCATGACCCTCGACCACCCCTACTGGCAGAACATGCGCCTCGGCGCCATCGACGAAGGCAAGAAGCTCGGCGCCGACGTGATCATCATGAACGCCAAGGAAGACCCCGTCGTCCAGATTCAGCAGATTCAGGAGCTGATCGCCAAGCAGGTGGACATCGCGTGCGTGGTGCCCATGAAGAAGGAGCCGCTGGTGGCCGGCATCACGGCCCTCAACGAGGCCAAGATCCCCGTGGTCATCGTCAATCGCGAGATCGCCGACGGCTGCGACTACCTCTGCTACACAGGCACCGACACCTACGCCGGCGCCGTCACCTCCGCCGAGATACTGATGAAAGCCATCGGCGGCAAGGGCGGCATCGTGGAGCTGCACCAGCACAAGGGCACCGGCCCACAGCTCGCCCGGTCCAAGGCCCTGAAGGACGTCATGGCGAAATACCCCGATGTGAAACTCCTCGCCAGCGTGCCCCACGAAGGCCAGCGCGGCAAGGCCATCCAGGAGACCCAGGTGCTGCTCGGCAAGTTCGGCAACCAGCTCAAGGGCATCTACGCCCACGGCGACAACTTCGCCATCGCCGCCGCCGATGCCTGCATCGAGGCCGGGCGCAAGGACATCGCGCTCGTGGGCATGGGCGGCAGCCAGGAGGCCATCGAGGCCATCAAGGAAGGCAGGATCACCGGCACCAGCTTCCAGCGTCCCGAGGAAGAGGGCCGCAGCGCCATCCGCCTCGCCATCCAGCACCTCAAAGGCGAGAAGCTCGAGGCGCGCTACCTGATCCCCTGTCCTGCCATCACCAAGGACAACGCCGACCAGTTCCAAGGGCAATTCTGACCCGCGGGGGCCGTAGCATGACTCCACACGGCATTCCTCGTCGAGCGACGTGCGGATGGGCGCTGGTGTGCCTCGCTTTCCTGTCGTGCACGGAAGACGCCACGGCCGCACCTGCGCCGCAAGCGGTCCGGGCGCTGGCGCAGAGGGTGCTGCCCGGGCGCGCGGACAGCTTTGTGTTCGAGGCGGTCCCGGCGGCTGACGGCCAGGATGTGTTCGAGATCGAGAGCCGCGAGGGGAAGGTCATCATCCGCGGCAACAACGGCGTGTCGATGGCGATGGGGCTCAACTGGTACCTCAAGCACACCTGTCGCCATCACGTGTCGTGGTACGGCGACCGGCTCAGCCTGCCCGCTCCGCTGCCGATGGTGAAGCCGAAGGTGCGGCGGGTGGCCTGGGCACGCTATCGCTACTTCCTCAACTACTGCTGCTTTGGCTACTCGCTGCCTTGGTGGGACTGGTCGCAATGGGAGAGGCTGATCGACTGGATGGCGCTCAACGGCATCAACGCGCCGCTGTCGGTGACGGGCCAGGAGGCGGTGTGGCAGGCCGTGGGCAAGCGACTCGAGCTGACCGACGAGCAGATGCGGGCGTTCCTCGCCGGGCCGCCGTACCTGCCGTTCGGGTGGATGGGCTGCCTCGACGGCTGGGGCGGGCCGCTCCCGCAGAGCTGGATCGACCGCCACGAGCAGCTCGAGAAGAAGATCCTCGCCCGCCAG
>JADHXT010000051.1 GCA_016782825.1 Candidatus Brocadiia bacterium
AGCCGTTCTCGCCGCGGGTGAGGATCGGCCCCTCCCGCCAGTTGTAGACCGTGCTGACCCGCATGAGGGGCAGGTCCAGCATGAGGTGGGCCATGAACAGCGGCACGCCGTTGTTGTGTTTGCCCAGCCAGGTGTTCCCGTAGAAGTTGGTCGTGTCGTTCCAGTTGCTCAGGAACGTCATGAACGTCATCGCGCTGTATCGGTCGATCTCTTCGCCGCGGTAGCCGGACAGATCGGGGTGCTGCCTGAAGATGGCCGCCAGCGGGTGCATCTGGTTGAACGCCGAGCATCCGCTTCCGCGAAAGCCTTCTCTGTCGTTGGCCTTGCTGAGGTGGAAGTCGATGATCTTCTTCGGGGCGGGAATCGGCCAGTCGAACTGAGCGTAGGAGCAGATCATCTTCATATTGCCATCGGGCGTGCCGCGTTTTCCCCAATAGCCTCTCTCAGGGAAGAACTGCTGGTCGATCATCTCCTTCACGACGTGGTAGCCTTCGCCCATCGGCTCTTTCCCAGCCAGGCGTTGCTTGGCCATGTGGAGGTTGAGCGCATGGCCAATGCGACCACAGGCTGAGTAGGAGTTGGTATCCCAGGGCAGACTCCTGAAATACTTGATGGCTTTCTCGCGTGTATCGAGTTCAGGCGGGACGCCACCCGGCATGAGCGAGCGGATGAAGCTCTTTCCTGTCCTAGGTTTGGGCCATGGGGTTTGGTTCATGAAAACGCGGTTGCGGATCGTCCAGTCGGCCTCACGGTGGACGCCGACGGTCGCCAACTGCTCGACCCACCGCTCGAGGATCGCGTCCTCGCTTTCCCGCATCTTCGGGTTTCCAGCGTCCAGCCAGGGAGGCACGAAACCCAACGCACGCAGTTCGCCGTAGTAGGCCAGAGGGTAGGTGGGCGAAACGCGCGCGCCTTCATCGACATGATGCACCTTCCCGCCGGGCTGGTTGGCGAACAACCACGACCCCTTCTGCACCCGCGTCGCCTCGAAGAAGCTCCACGACCGCTTCAGCCGGACAGCCATCTCACTGAGGATGTCCTCGCAACCCACGCGGCCAGTGAACGGCGAGACCGGCGGAGCGGTCTTGCCCAGCGGAAACACCTTCCGGACCTCGGGGTCGAAGTAGTAGACGAGTTCCCGCGGCCACCGGTCGGCCGGGATCACGATGTGTGCCCGGCCGGCGTGGTCCAGCGTGTTATTCTCCCAGACGACCTCGCAGGCCGGGTCCTTCCTCCACGACGAGGTGACCACCGCCGGGTAGCGGTCAACCGACTTTGTGCGGAAGACACAGTCCTCGATCCGCAGATCGACGAAGCGGGTCTTCTTCGACTTTCCGGTGACCTGGCAGATGATCCCGCCGTTGGTCTGGTGGCCCGCAAAGCGGTACATCCCGCGGACGTCGCGGATTTCGAGGTTCTCCAGATGGATGTGCGCTACGTCGCCAGCATCTTCCGCAGTCACGTAGACCGCCCGGCGGATGGCTCGACCCTCGTCGTCCCGGCCGCCGCCGTCGGTGTTGGTCACCGTCAGGTTGCGAATCTCGCAGTGGTGTTGGTTGTGCAGGCGGATCGTGTTCTCGATCTTGCCCTGGCCGGCCACGACCGGATCGGCCCCGTCGCCGTAGCGGTCGATCACGATCGGGTTGTCCTCGGCCCCGGAACCTCTCGGGTGCAACCGCCCGGCGAACCGGCAGCCGGCCTTCAGCAGGATCCTGTCGCCCGGCTTCAACTCGACGCTGTCGAGCTTCGAAAGCGACTTCCACGCCGATTGGGCCGACGTTCCCTTGTGAACGTCGCTGCCGCCGCTGGAGTCGACGTAGTATATCGTGCCGCCTGCCGACGCGGTCGCGCCGCCCGAGAGCAGACAGTAGATCATCATAGCGCGGAACCCCCAGCATCGGCTTCCGTTCGTCTCATTGCTCCTCGCCATGTGATTCCTTCTGCGATCCTATCTGTCCTGCTCCCGTACCGGCGACTCCATGTGGCTCTCCATCAGGAACAAGATGGAGTCCGAGCCCCAGTGCCATTCGCCAAAGGGCATGATCACGTCGGCCCTGCCGTTGCCGTCCAGGTCCACTTGGCGGCGGATGCCCTCGTGCCCGCCGGGCATGGCATGCGCCCGCCAGGTGCCGCCGAGGTTCCTCTTGTATGTCGCGCTGTCCAGCCCCCTGTGATACGGGCATGGGAGGAAGCTGATGGCGTAGAGCCGCGTGCCGTCGCCGTCCCAGACGCTGAACATCCCGTCCACGTTGGCGCCGAGGCCGAAGGCGAGGATCTCCTCGTCGCCGTCGCCGTTCCAGTCGCCCCTGCTGAGCAGCGACGCGGGCACGGGCCGCTTCCACACCAACTCGCCCGATGCGCTGAACAGGTAGATGTTGTTGCCTTTCTCGCAGAAGGCGATCTCGAGTCCCTTGCGGCGCCTGTCGAAGTTCCCCAGGGCGATGTTCTGGGCGTGACGGACGCCCTGCTTGCGGTAGTCGATCCTGGCCTTGATCTTCCCCGAGATCGGCTCGACGACGTAGATGGGCCCCTTGGCGGCGCCGCATCCCTCGTGGTCGTAGATCACCTCGATGTTGCCGTCCTCGTCCACGTCGCCGTAGTCCATGAAGTCGCTATGATGCCGCTGGGTGCGGTCTTCCCACAGCACCATCCCGTCGCCCCGCAGGCCCATGGTCAGCTTCTGCCAGTTGGGGAAGATCTCGTCCAGCCCGTCGCCGTCGACGTCGCAACGGCCCATCTCGTGGGCGTAGGCGCTGCCGCCTCGAAGCCTCGTGTCGTGCGTCCAGGCCTTCTTGCCGGTGTGGTCGTAGCAGTGGAGCACGCCGGCGTCGCGGACGACCACCGCCTGGGTCTTCCTGTCGAGGAAGTGGCCGACGATGATATCGCCGCCGCCGCCTCTGGCGGCCCACTCCGTCTTGCCGGTGTCGGCATTGATGCACCACGTCCCGTCCTTGGTGGCGTGGAGCACGGAGAACCGCCCGGCGCCGTGTAGGTCGAACACGGGCAGTCGGCTCTCGTCGCCGTGCAAGGCGCCCATGGGCTCGCTCTCCCAGACCACCGAGCCATCGCCGTAGCGGAGACGCTCGATCCTGGCGCCGGGATGCTCGCTGCGGCAGCGGAAGACATCCGGCGTGCCGTCCCCGTCGACGTCCTTCACCTCGGAGATCACCGGGTGGAAGGCCATGCCTTCCACGCCCTCGAAGCCCTTCATCGGCCAGGCTTTCTTCACACCAGGGACCTGTGCCCAGTCGGCGGCGGTGATCTTCAGCATGTTCACCCGGACGATCTTGCCCCACTTGTCCGACCCGAGGGTCCACTTGTCCTCGGGACGCAGGTGCATATTGGCCTTCTGGCAATGGAGCGTTCCCTTCTTGTCGCCGGCGTTGTGCTGGGACGACTGTCCTCGCGCGGTGATCGCACCAAGGCATAGCAGGCCCGCTGCCACACGGTGGAGCATTCCTGTCATGGTCTCATCCGCCTCCTCTTCCCACCATCATCCTGTGGCTTCGGGTTGGCAGCGGGTGCATCACTTGCAGGTAGCTCGAAAGGCGGTGTGTGCGACCGACAACCGCTCACTCGCGGAAGCCCTTTTCGACTTCGCCGCAGCAGAAGCAGCCAACACAGGCCCGGCCAACGCCGCGGTGGCCGCCAGGATCGAGTCTCCCAGAAACTGTCGTCGCGTGCGCAGTGGCAAGGTTGCTCTCCTGTGGGCATAGGGGCCGGTTCCCGTATAGGGCGCATCCGCATTGTATCGGTCGCGATGGAGGGCGCAACCAGGTGGCCAACACCGCAGGTGGAGGTCTTGGGCACCGCCAGTAGGGTCGGCGCCCGCCGCTTCGTCGCCTGCGAGCCGCACTCGCCGAGGATGAGGTTGACCAACTGGTTGGCCAGGACCTCCTCGAGGCCGAGCGGCGGCCTAGCTGTCCGTGCCGGTTCCGTTGAGGTGTTTGCACCCGCGTTAGGAGGAACGGTCACGGCTTCGCGTGCGCCTTGAAGAACTTCACGATGGTGGCTGGAGCGTCGGCTGGGAATCGGTGGCTCCCCGGATGGATGAAGGTCACTACAGGCGCGCCGATTTCCGACGGGTAGCTGGTGCACCACTTCTCCCACGGTTGCCCGTCTCCACACTGGTTCAGTCGACGCAGCGCGTCCATCGTTCGCTGCTGCCAGGCGAACTTGACCAGCGCGTCCGCCCTGCCGGCGATGTGCATCACAGGCTTGGGTTTGAGCATCCGCAGGCTCCGCGCCGCCGTAGCGGAGGACGCCGCGAAGGCTGCGAACCGATCGCCTCTGGCGGCCCAAAGCAGATAGGTGAAGGCTCCGCCGTTGGAGTGCCCGGTGGCGTAGATCCGTTTCTCGTCCACCCGGTAGTCTTGCTTGAGGCTCGCGAGCACCGCGTCGAAGAACTTCAGGTCGCGGTCGCCTTGCTCGCCGATCGCGTGCTGCCAACCAGGCCGTTTGCCCTGCGGGTCGGTCAGTCGTCCCGGCGTTTTCAGTCCCTGCATATAGACGACGATCGCCTCCGGCCAGCGCCTCTGATAGGCGAACGTGCGGGCAGCATGGTTCATCGTCCCACCGTGACCGTGAAACGCGAGGACGACGGGCGCGGGCTTCGTCCTGGCCTGGGAGGGGACGTAGACCAGGGCTTTGCGAACAACTCCGTCTACTGTCCATTCCCGTGCGGGAGGGCTCGCCGCACGGGCGCCGGAAAGAGCAGTGAGCCAAAGGACGAGGAGGAGAACAGAATGGCGACCGCGCTGGTCTTGCGTTGGGCTTGAGTCCAGTCTGTCCATTTCGACGACTCTCAGTTCCTGATTGTGCCTCGATGGGGAGCTTGACTCCCCTTGGGCAGGATTCGCCAGATGGGCTCTTGCCCAGGAGCGCCATGCGCCTTTCCAGTGATTCTACCACGGGTCGGGCGATCCGCAACGCGGCTGGTGGCTCGCCAACAGACCGAGTCCCCAGGCTGGACAAGTGGATGAGGAGGGAGTGGTAGAAGGCAGGTGCATGAGGGCGCTGGGCAGAAGGCGGGAAGGCGGGGTGGGTGGAGTGGAGCAAGCGTTGTGACGGGACAGCCGGTCACGGTGCCGCGTGCCCCCCCGCCTTCAGCCATGGCCGTCGTTGTGTACGGACCGGCGCGGCGAGCCAGAGCCAGTCCCTGTACCCCCCCCCCCGAAGAACGGCTCGGCACCAGACCGAGTCCCAGAGCGGACAAGCGGATGAGGAGGGAGTGGCACAAGGCGGGTGCCCAAGGGCTCTGGTCAGAAGGCAGGAAGGCGGAGTGTGTGGGGTGGTGGAGCGGGCGTTGTGATGCGGCGGACGGAGACGAAGCCCACTGACCCGGCCTCGGGCCCGCCAGACGAGCGACACGGTGGGAGACGGGAGAGCGCCCGCGGGTCGGCGTCATTCCCGTTCCAGAACCGCCGCGACCACACCCGGCGCCAACGCCAGCCGGCAACGGCCCTTGGCCGTCGTCATCGTGACGCCAGCTTGCCCCGCGGCCAGCCGCCATTTCCCCACGGTCCACAAGGTGGCCTTGCCGCCTTCCCTCCGAGCGTGGGGCAGGTTCACCACCAAGCGATGGTTCTCCACCCGCACGCTCGCGGCCTGTGGGGCCGACATGCCCCATTCGCCGTAGCGAACTTCGCCGGCTGTCCCCGTGGCCAGGACGATAACGCCGGCGCGGTCCTGCACGGAACCGGCCTCGCCCCGGAAATAGACTCCCTGAACAGTGGCCGCCTGCTCCTTTGGCGGCAGGAAGCAGTAGTCCGTGCCGAACTCGCCCGTAACCCTCACGACGGCGCCATCGCTCAGGGTGGCGAACCGCGGCGCCGCCTCTTCTCGGAAGCGCGGGAACATGACGACCAAGTAGTCGCCATCCCCCTTCAACCTGAGTTGGAGCAGGTCGCGGTAGTCATGCCCCTGCACGCTGTAGTCCACATACCGCTGGCCCCAGCGCATGGTCCAGCGTGGCGTTCCGAGCGGAGCGGCAACGTAGTAGTCGACGTCCACGTTGAACTGGCCGACGGCCGTGAAGCGATTCCCCCGCAACGCGCGTGCTGGGACCGCCTGCCTGCGCTCCTTGCCCGCAACGGCGGCCCGCAGGTCCTGCGCCTGCTGGGGTGACCCCAGCCCGTCTGAGAGGGTCCACATCTGCCACAGTGTGGGCTTGCCGCCGCTTACCGAATCGCGCAGAACCAGGTAGTTGGGGCCGTCGGGCTTGTCGTCCTGGATGTAGAGCATGCGGCGCCGCCACGAGACGGGGAACGCCGCGGCGTCGTCCACTGGCGGCCACGACACAAGGCCAGCCGGGGTGCCATACCGTCCGCCTTCCCACGCCTTGAGCAGGTAGCCCGTAGCGAAGTAGTCCTGCCGCGGCAGCGCGCTGAAGGCGCCCATGCGGACGTCGGTGCGACAGCCGAAGCGCGACTCGTCCCACCGCTCGCCCTCGCGCCACGAGATGGCAGGGACGACCCGCGACACGAGGAGCTGGTGTCGCTCCTTGTACCCACCCGGGAACGACCCCGCGATGGGCACGCCCCGCGCAAACCAGAGCGCGAGACAGCCCAGCTCGGACGGGCGCGCGCCGGCGCCCGTGTTGGCATGTACGATCAGGTAGTTCTCGTGCTCGTCGCCGACGCCATTGCGGAAGACCGGCCCCATCTGTGGGAACAGCTTCGAGTTCCAGTCGGGCGTCGCCACAGGCAGGGCCGGGTCCATGTAGACAGGCTCGAAGCCGCCGAGATGGTTGGCGGTGTTGCGGGTGTAGCCGGTCCCGGCCCAGGCCCACTGCATCTGCCTGGAGTATTGGGGGTCGGTGTCCGATGTGGCCTTGGCCATCAGGCCAAAGAGGCCCCACGGCACGCCGGCAGTCGCCCTGCCGATGGGCGGGGTCGCACGCCTGTTGCGGCGGCCGGGCATGGGGTCGCGTGGCGCGTAGATCTGGGCCAGCCACATCGCCCACCTCTTCAGCTTCTCGTTCTCGAAGAGGTCGCGGAACCCGGCCCGCTTCGTCGCCGCCGCGAACGAGGCCATGGCGAAGGCGCTCACTTGCGAATAGTGGGCGCTCTCATGCCACTCACCCTCCGGCCCCACTTCGTTCAGCCACATCTCCGCTCGTCTCAGCCCGGGCGCCACCCACTCCCGGGCCCGCGGGTGATTGGGGATCGCACACGCGGCAATGCCCCTCGCCAGCAGATACGACAGGCTCATATTGGGGTTGTAGGAGCGGTAGCCTCGCTCGATGTCCCAGGTCGAGGGCCGGGCCAGGATGTAGGCCAGGAATGCCATCTGCGAGCGGTAGAGCCGCTTGTCTGCGTTGGTGATCAGGTCCGTGCCCATCATCAGGTCGTACAGCGCTGCCACGGTCTGGGTGTGGCGCATCTTGTCGAAGTCGCCCAGCGCGCCCATGTGCTGGCGCACGCGCTCGGTCAGGCGCACCTTCCCGGCAATCTCCCGATCGCCCTTCGACGCCAGGTACCCCTCCACTGCTTGCGCATCCTTGTAGCTCGGCACCGGTCTGATCTTCTCCCTGGCGATGTAGCTGGCCGTGCGGATGATGGCCGGGTCCGCCTTCCTCCGCTCCCACGCCGCGTCCAATTCCTCTCGCGACACGAATAGGTGAGGGTGCGACCGTTGGGCCTTCGGCCAGTCCAGGACCCAGTCCTTGACCTCGTTCAGCGGGGGCCAATGCGCCTTCACCTGTGCCAGCGACATGCGGCGCTGCTCAGCGTAGGCTGGTCCGCGGTCCTCGATGCTCCACTTCCGCTGGCCGGCCGCGTTGTTCACACGCAGGTAGACCTCGCGGCCGGCGCCACGTTTCACGGGGATCAGCTTGTGCTGCCAGGCTCCCCAGTCACGCATGGTGCCAGGTGGGGCCGGCTTGACCCAGGCGCCCGAGTCGTGACTCGCCAGATGGAGCTCACGGCCCTGCGCCCCGATGCGCAGCCGCACCGTGGTCTGCGTCCAGGTGCTCCACCAGTCGGCCCAGGGACTCAGATGGGTCACCAGCTCCTTCCCGTAGGTCGCGAGCGGGATCTCGACCCACGCGCCCCATTCTGCGTCCCTGATCTGTGGCCTGTCGCCGTAGGCTTCGCGCTGTACGACCAGCATCAACGGAGGGAGACCGTCGCTCAGCACGAAGTCCACGCCGTCTTTCGTTCGGTCCTCGGCGGCCTCCGCCTCGCAGTACAGCCCTGACGCGCCCTCATGAAGCCGCGCCGTGAGTCTCACCGTGTTCCCATCCTCGTACCTGTAGCTGTAGTCCACCTGCCCAAACACTGGACCTGCCGCCACCAGCCGTGCGGACCATCCCGCCAGCTTGGTGTCTCCGAACAGACGGCTCCCACCAAACCAGGTCCCGTCTGCCAGCCGCAACGCGGCGACGGGGCCGGGAACTGCGGCCGCCTCCCGCGCCGGGTCATACGTCTCCCCTCCCAACCGCAGGCGCGCACCGAAACGCGGAGTGACCATTTCCACCCGCTCGCCAGTCGCCGCCACCGAAAGATCGCCCGGTCCGCGCTCGGGCTTCACGGGCGTCGGCCCATAGCGGACCGTGTAGACGTTGGTGGCGAGGGGCGCCAGGTCGGCCACCAGCCACAACGTGGCCATCCTGACCATCCGCGTCTTCGGCCAGTATTCCACGTCTGAAAGCTGCGCCGCCATCGGCCCGTCCGGCCCCCGAAGGCTCACGGACTCCACGTGGCAGGCGCCCTCTGGCGCCTCGAAGGGGTAGCTCAGGAGCTCGTTGACCCATTGGCGATTGACGTGCTCCTTCAGGATGATCTGCCGTTCGCCAGCTGCTGTCGGCCGGGAGAGGCCAACCACGACAAACACACCAAAGGGGGCCAGCATGGCGAGGGGCTTCCGCATGGGTCGGTCCTTATGTGGTGGTCCGGCGAGTATCGTCCGGGTGCGAGGCAAATGCAAGCTGCGGACGCGCGGGGCTTGGCGACACTGCTCAGACACGCTCTCGGAGGACGGGCCAGGGAGCGCCGCCTCTGGCGCAGGCACTGGCCGCCTCCTGACCACAGCGGAGACAAGATGGCTTTCCGTCAGTTCTTGACCTCTTGGCCGCTACTTGTCATCCTTGCTTGTGTCGAGCGGATGCGTCTGCTCCTGAGGACGCCGGGCATTGGTGCGCACACGATCTACGGAGGTCCAGCCGTGACCAGGAACTCGCCGAGCCTGCTGCTGTGTCTCGTCGCCGTCATCTGTGCGAGGCCCTGTTTCGGCGGGCTTGCTTTGGTGCAGGGCGGACGGCCTGCCGCCGTCATCCGCGTCGCGGACAAGCTCGACAAGACCGCCATGTTGGGCGTGACTGACGTGGTAAAGTTCGTGGAGAAGATGAGCGGCGCGAAGCTCGACGTGGTGACGGCCACGGCGAAGGTCCCGAACCAGGTGAGTGTGATCGTTGTGGGGAAGGCCCTCGCCGACTCCGTGCAGCCCCTGCTCGCCGAGGTCGCGGACTCCGAAGGCGGATTCGTCATTGCGCCTCGGGGGCGCTCACTGTTCCTCGCCGGCAGCTCGCCTTTGGCGACGAGCTTCGCCTGCTCCGAGTTGCTCGAGCGTCTGGGGTGTCGCTGGTACATCCCAGGCGAGTTGGGCGAGGTCTACCCCAAGACGAAGAGCGTCGTCTACGACGGCGGCGACGTGGTGGACAAGCCTGACATGAACCCGCGATGGCTGCGGGTGGATCGCACCTGGTCGAGGCGCAACAAGCTCGGCGGCACCAACGTGCCTGCGAGTCACGCCTTCAGCCGTTTCGTCCGAAGCAACGAGTTCGAGAAGCACCCCGACTGGTTCCCCCTCATCAACGGGCAACGCACGCCGCGCGGCCAGCTCTGCCTGTCCAATCCTGAGGTCGTGCAGCGGTTCGTCGAGCGGTGTAAGGAGTACTTCGAGAAGCACCCCGACGCCATCGGCATGTCCCTGGGGCCGAACGACGGGGGCGGCTGGTGCGAATGCGAGAAGTGCCAGGCCATGGACAGCGGCCGCATAGACCCCTTCGCTCAGCACCGCGACGTGACGGACCGCCTGATCAAGTTCATGAACGCGGTCGTGAAGGAAGTGAAGCGGGCCTACCCGGACAAGAAGTTCGGCTTCTATGCCTATTCCTGCTACCAGTTGCCGCCGGTCACCGCCAAGCCCGACCCAGCGGTCATCCCTGTTTTCGCGCCCATCAACTACTGCCGGCTGCATTCCATGTTCAGCCCCAAGTGCCCACACCGTGCCGCCGTGCGGAGGATCTACGAGGGCTGGTCGAAGTTCGGGCTGGAGCTCCACTACCGAGGCTACACCTTCAACCTGGCCGGCCTCCAGACTCCCTTTCACCCCTTCCACAAGTGGATCCAGGACATGCCCTGGATGCACGAGCACAACATCCGCGGGTTCTTCCCCGAGAGCATAGAGTCGTGGTCGGCCAGCGCCCCGGAGTACTACCTGACGGCGAGGCTGGCCTGGCGGATCAAGCAGGACCCCCGCAAGATCATCGACGAGTTCTGCGACCGCCTCTTCGGTCCCGCGGGCAAAGCGATGAACCGCTACTTCTGGCGCATGGCCGACGCTGTCCGCGACGCCGACTTCCATACGGGCAACGACGTCAACTCCCCCGACATCTACACGCCAGCCATTGTGGAAGCGGGCGGGAAGGACCTCAAGGAAGCCGTGTCGCGCGCTCGCACTCAACGGGAGAAGCAATGCGTGAGGCTGTTCCAGATGGCCCACGGCTATCTCCAGGCCTTCCTCGACATGCAGGACCGCCAGAACAAGTTCGAGTTCGCCGAGTCCAAGAAGGCCCATGACCAACTGGTCAAGCTCCAGGACGATCTGATCGCTTGGGACCCGAGATGGCTCAGCAAACGCGCGGCCAAGGGCTATCTCAAGCGCTTCTGGGGGCCTGCGGTCGAGCAGGCGTACGAGAAGACCAGCGACGGGAACGAGCTGGTCGCCAGGCTTCCCGACGAATGGGAGTTTATGCTCGACCCCTCCGACGCCGGTGAGTGGATGGATCTCTACTCGCCGAAGCTGAGCGGCGGGCAATGGCGGACGTTGAGGACCTTCTCTGCATCCTGGGGCGACCAGGGGCTCTACTACTACAAGGGCATCGGCTGGTACAGGGCCACGGCGATAGTGCCCGCGCGATTCAAAGGCAGGAAGATCATGCTCTGGTTCGGTGCCATGGACGAGGCTGTGAAGGTGTGGGTGAACGGCACGCTGATCACGTACGAAGCCGAGCGCAAGGAGGACGCCGGCACAGTGGTCAAGGAAGCACGCGACACGCTCAGCGGCGCGTGGCGTCCGCTGGAGGTCGAGGTCACGCAAGCCGTGCGATTCGGGCAGGTGAACACCATCGTCGTCAAGACAATCAACAAGAAGCTGAATGAGCTCGGCACGGGCGGCATCATGAAGGTCGTGCTGCTCTATTCGCCACGCGCCTCCACCAGGTGAGCGAGGCACGGCTGCGGACGTCCCTTGCGTTGGACTAGTGACGGCCAGGCGGCGCGAGCGATGCTGGGAGAGTGTTGCTCTGAGGTGTGGGAGAGGCGCGGGGACCACACCCCGGCCACGGCACGCAGCAGAGCGACGCGCTCAACCCGAGGCGGCGAGGCCCATGCTGGCGCAGGAGGACTCGGTTACCTGGCGTAGAGCTTCGCGAACTTCATCACTTCGTGGAACGTCTTCGTCCCGGTCGGGGAGAAGGCCGAATGCTCCACGTTGCCCTCCCGCATCCGCTGGCGGCACACGTTGAAGTGCCAGGGCAGCGATTCGGTCGGCTTCCTGCCGACGACCTGGTGCAGCGGGTCGTTCGTCCTCTCGACGACGGGGATGCGGGCCTCCACGGCCCAGTAGCCCTGGCCCACGTGGGTTGCGACCTGTGCCTTCGAGGCCCACTGCCACCACTTCCCCTTGGGCGCCTGCCTGTCGAGATCGCACACCGCCCCGGCAGGGTTGATCGCGATCTGGTAGTAGGAGTGTGAGTCCGTCTCGATCAGTATCTCGACGACGTCCCCCATGAAGAGAGCCGGATCGTCGTGCCGCTTCGTCCCGATGTTCACGCGGCCCCCCGCTTCCTCCTGGCAGCGAACCGCGAAGTAGAGGCCGCCCTTGCCCCACGCCACCTTGAACTGGGTGGCGAACTTGGGCTTGCGGCCCGTCCTCACCTCCCTGAGCTTGCGGGTCGCGTGGACGGGGCACTTTTGCCAGAACTCGTCGTCGAGCTTGCCGTCGATGCGAATGCCGCTGGCGTCGCGGGCGAGGCGCAGCGTGGGCACAGGCCCGCGGGGCCTGCCGAGTTGCTTGCCTTTGTTCCTCAGCGCCTCGAGGTAGTCGGCGATCAGGGCGATGCGTCTGCCGTAGACGGACGCGGGTTCCGCCTTCCGCTGCGCGGTGGCGAAGAGCTCAAAGGTGCGGTCGATCTTCGCCTTGTCGGTCTGCATGTCCTGCCAGTTGGCCTCGCAGTAGCGGAAGAAGGCCTTCATCTCCTCCTCGGCGGCGCCGTAGAAGAGGCGGCAGTATTCGTCGAACAGGTCATCGACGCTCTGGTCTCTGCCGCCCCAGTACATGCGGGCGGTGAAGTAGACCTGGACGTGGTTGAAGCCGATGGCCACCTTGTCGAAGTCCTGCCGCACGGAGAGCCAGATGTCCTCGCCCTGTGAGATGCCCTTGGTGGCGTTGATGCTCTCGCCGATGACGTGGGGCAGAAAGGCCGGCAGGTACCAGCCGCGGTCGGTGAACGGGTAGTTCTCGAAGACCATGATCGGGTTGTCGGTTTTGGCGACCCAGCCCTCGCGCAGCTTGCGGATCTCCTCCTGCTGCTCCGGCCGGCTGTTCCTGGGCCGCCGGCCGCCGACGATGCAGACCAGCACATTGGGCTCCACCTTCTGGATCTTCAGCGGCGGCAGCGTGTAGGCTCCGTAAGCGCAGTTGGAGACCATCTTGTCCGGGTGAGTCTTCCTCACCTCCCTCGCCACGCGGTTCACGAAGTCCCACACGTAGTCGGACAGCCGCCCGCGGTAGCCGCGCTCCGGCGTGTCCTTCCCCTCGCACCGCTTGCACTGGCAGATGGCCACGTAGCCGTCCGGCGGCATGACCGAGGCCACCGGGAACTTGTAGTGGTCGAACAACGCGCCCGCGTAGCGGACGATCTCGCGGAGCAGCTCCTCGTTGGAGTAGCACAACTGGTTGTTCTTCTTGCCGGGGCTGTTGTCACGTTTCCCGCCGTAGAGCGCGAACCACTCCGGATGGGCTGCCAGGATCTCGGGACGACGCGTCATGGTGCGCAGCCCATGGGCGCTCGGGAGACCGTAGGGGTCGCGAACGCCGAGTCGCATCGCCCACATCGCCGTCTCGCGGCCGTGCACCCCGAAGCGGAAGTTGATTCGGCGCACGGGGAAGGCCGGCCGCACGGTCTCGTCCACCTTGGGCAGCGGGATGGTGGCCCGCTTGGGCACCACCTCGCCCAGCTCGCCGGGCAGATACCACCGCACGCCGAGGCTGCGGAGGAAGCCGCACACGGCATTGAAGGAGCCGCGTTCGTCGAAGCCCCAGACGTGTATCGTTTCGCTCTTGTCCACCCACTCGGACATGGGCTTGCCGACGTCCCACGCCCTGCCGGTGTAGTGTTTGCGGAGCTGCGACATGGGATTGCCCCACGTGGCGCCCGTGATCCTGTCCCACTCCTTGTGCACCCGCCCGCTGGTCCAGTCGCTGTGGCTGCGGGGCCACGGCTCGATGGGCGTGAAGTCGGTGTCGTCGCCGATCAGCACCAGCCAGTTGCCGCGGG
>JADHXT010000052.1 GCA_016782825.1 Candidatus Brocadiia bacterium
AAGCTCGAGCCCTATGGCGGCTGCCGCCTGTGCGTCGTGAAGATCGACGGCCTGCGCGGCCTGCCCACCGCCTGCACCACGAGGGCCGCCGACGGCATGGTCGTCCACAGCGAGGTCGAGGAAGTGATGAGGGTCCGCCGCATGACGATGGAACTCCTCATTTCCGACCACCCCGCGGGCTGCCTTACGTGCGCCGCCAACCAGGACTGCCGCCTCCAGGAAACCGCCAAGTACCTGGGCATCGACGACCTGCACATCAGCCGCAACGTTCGCCCGCAGAAGACCGACGACAGCCACCCCTTCATCCTCCGCGACACGGCCAAGTGCATCCTGTGCGCCAAGTGCGTGCGTGTGTGCAAGGAAGTGCGTGGCGTGAGCAATCTGGACATCGCCGGCCGCGGCTACGACGCGCAGATCGCCACCTTCGGCGACGGGCTGATGGTCGACTCGCGCTGCGAGAGCTGCGGCGAGTGCGTGGACATCTGCCCCGTGGGCGCTCTGCTGCCCAAGACGGAGACGCTGCCGCCCACGCGCACGGTGAACACCCTCTGCCCCTACTGCGGCTGCGGCTGTGGCATGGAGCTTGGCGTGCGCGGCAACCGCATCGTGCGTGTTCGCGGCGAGGAAGCCAACCCGGCCAGCCACGGCCGGCTGTGCGTGAAGGGCCGCTTCGGCCTCGACTTCGTCGGCTCGCCCGACCGCCTCACCACGCCGCTCGTCCGCCGCGACGGCGAGCTCGGGGAGGCCACGTGGGACGAGGCGCTCGACCTCGTGGCCGAGCGTCTGACCGCCATCCGCGACGAGCACGGCGGCGACGCCATCGCCGGCTTCTCCTCCGCCAAGGTGACCAACGAGGAAAACTACCTCTTCCAGAAACTCCTGAGGGCAGCGGTCGGAACCAATCATATCGACCACTGCGCCCACTTGTGACACAGCCCCACGGTGGCCGGTCTGGCCGCCACCTTTGGCAGCGGCGCCATGACCAACTCGGTGGACGAGTTGGAGCACGCCGACTGCATCTTCGTCACGGGCTCGAACACCACAGTGGCCCACCCCATCGTGGCGCTGCGCATCAAGGCCGCCGTGGAAAAGCACGGCGCCACTCTCATCGTGGCCGACCCGCGCCGCATTGACCTGTGCCGCTTCGCCGCCTTGCACCTCCCGCAGCGGTGCGGCACCGACGTGCTGCTCTTCAACGCCCTAATGAACGTGATCGTGAACGAGGGCCTGCACGACGAAAGCTTCATCAAGGAGCGCACCGAGAACTTCGACGAGTTCTGGCAGGCCATCGAGCCCTGCACGCCCGAGGTGGCGGCGCTGACCACCGGCGTGCCCGCCGAGGACATTCGGCAGGCCGCGCGCACCCTCGCCGCCGCCGACCGCGCCTCCATCGTCTACGCCATGGGCATCACGCAGCACACCACAGGCACCGACAACGTGAAGGCGCTCGCCAACCTGGCCATGCTCACGGGCAACATCGGCCGCGAGTCCACCGGCGTCAATCCGCTCCGCGGCCAGAACAACGTGCAGGGCGCTTGCGACATGGGCGCGCTGCCCAACGTGTTCCCCGGCTACCAGAAGGTGGCCGAGGCCGAGGCGCGAGCCAAGTTTGCCGCCGCCTGGGGCCGCCCCCTGCCCGAGGAGCCCGGGCTGACGGTGGTGGAAATGCTGAACGCCGCCTGCGAGGGGCGCATCAAGGCCCTCTACGTGATGGGCGAGAACCCGGTACTGTCGGACCCGAACTCGAATCACACGCTCCAGGCACTCGAAGCTCTCGACTTCCTCGTGGTGCAGGATATCTTCCTCACCGAGACCGCCGAGTATGCCGACGTGGTGCTCCCCTCGGCCTGCTTCGCTGAGAAGGATGGCACCTTCACCAACACCGAGCGGCGCGTGCAGCGCGTCCGCAAGGCCGTCGAGCCGCCGGGCCAGGCCCGGCCCGACTGGGAGATTCTGTGCGACCTCGCCACCCGCATGGGCTACCCCATGAGCTACGACAGCCCCGCGGCCATCCAGGACGAGGTCGCCGGCCTCACCCCCATCTACGGCGGCATCACGTACGGGCGGCTCGAGCGGGAGAGCCTCCAGTGGCCCTGCCCCGACGCGAGCCATCCCGGCACGCCCTACCTGCACAAGGGCACGTTCAGCCGCGGCCTGGGCCACTTCCACGCCACCCCGTTCAAGGAAGCCAACGAGCTTCCCGACGCCGAGTATCCCTTCCTGCTCTCGACCGGCCGCGTGCTGTACCACTTCCACACGGCCACGATGACACGCCAGTCGGCCGGCCTCGACGAGCTGTATCCGGGCGGCGACATCCAGGTGAGCCCAGCCGATGCGGCGCGCCTGGGCATCGAGCACGGCGAGTTGATCGAGGTGGCTTCCCGGCGGGGCCAGGTGCAGGCCAAGGCGCTGCTCACCGACCGCGTGCCCGAGGGCATGGTCTACATGCCCTTCCACTTCAAGGAAGCGCCGGCCAACATCCTCACGAACGACGCGCTCGACCCGATCGCCAAGATCCCCGAGTTCAAGGTCTGCGCCGTCAAGATCGCCAAGCTGCCGTAGGCCCGCCCGAGCAGGACATCGCCCTTGCCAGCCATCGCCCACTCCCGCGTCGCTCGTCCCACAAAGGCGGCCCCATGAGCTTGCGATTCGCGGGGGCCGTGCTCGCGGGCGGGGAGGCCAGCCGCATGGGCGGCGAGCCCAAGGGCCTGCTGGAGCGCGTCCCAGGCCAGCCCATCCTCGCGCATCTGCTCGACGTGCTGAGTCGCGCGGGCGCGGCGCAGACGATCCTCAGCGCCAACGACGCACCGCTGTATGCCCCGCTGGGCTTCGAGGTGGTGCCCGACGTGCATCCGGGCCTCGGCCCGCTGTCGGGCATCGAGGCCGCGCTGCGTCGGTTCGCACGCGACGTCGAAGCCGTGGCCTTCCTCCCGTGCGACCTGCCGGCCATCTCGGTGGCCGAGGTCGAACGCCTCCTCGACGCCTTCCGCGCCGGGCCGCCCACGGTGCACATGGTGGTGGCGGGTCCCGGCCGGTTTTGCCGGCAGCCGTGCTGCTGCGTGGTTCCCACCACCGCCCTGCCGGCGGTGCGGCGTTCCATCGAGGAGAACAAGCTCAAGATCGGCCTGCTGTGGCGCGAGCTTGGGATGGTCGAGGTGGCCTTCCCCGACCCCGCCCCCTTCCACAACATCAACTGCCCCGCGGACTACGCCGCGTGGCTGCGCCACCGCGCTGAACCTTGAAGGAGACCCCTCTTGGCAACGAGGACCAAGGCGAAGACACGAAGTCGCAAAGGCAAGACCCTCTCGTTCGAGCGCCGCATCCCCGTTCGGCACGCGGTGGACGTGTTTGTGGCCGGCGGCGGCCCGGCGGGCATCGCCGCGGCGGTGGCCGCGGCCCGGCAGGGCGCCAGCGTGTTTCTGGCGGAGAAGCACACGTGCCTGGGCGGCATGGGCACGGCCGGCCTGATCCCCGTGTTCATGCAGTTCAGCGACGGGGTGAACCTGCTCGCGGCCGGCATCGGCGAGAAGGTACTCACGAGGCTGCGCGAGGCCGGCGGCACGGGGCCCGACAGCGGAGCCACCATCCGGGCCGAAGTGCTCAAGCGCGTCTACGACGCTCTGCTGATCGAGGCGGGGGTGGACTTCACGTTCGAGACCCGCGTGGTGGCCGTGGAGAACGCAGGCCCTGGCGAGCTGGACCTCGCCGTGTGCGCGGCCAAGAGCGGCCTGTTCGCCGTTCGCGCGCGGATGTTCATCGACGGCACGGGCGATGGCGACCTCGCGGCGTGGGCCGGCGCCCCCTTCGAGAAGGGCGACGCCGATGGCCACATGATGCCCGGCACCCTGTGCAGCCTGTGGGCCGACGTGGACTGGGACACCGTGCGCAAGCACCCCGGCCCCGCCAACCGCCACGTGGAGCAGGCCCACAAGGAAAAGGTGTTCGCCCACTGCGACCGCCACCTGCCGGGCATGTGGCGCGTGGGCGAGCACGTGGGCGGCGGGAACATCGGCCACACCTTCGGCGTGGACAACACCGACGAGCGCTCCGTCACCGAGGCCCTCATCTGGGGACGGCGGATGCTGCTCGAATACGAGCGCTACTACAAGGAGTACCTGGAGGGCTACGAGAAGATGGAACTCGTGGCCACCGGCTCGCTGCTGGGCGTCCGCGAGACGCGGCGCATCCTGGGCGACTACGTGCTGTGCCTCGACGACTTCAAGAGCCAAGCCGTGTTCGACGACGAGATCGGCCGCTATGCCTACCCCGTGGACATCCACCCCTCGCAGCCCACGGCCAGGACGTACAAGGCCTTCGAGAAGGAGTTCCGCTCGCTGCGCTACGGCAAGGGCGAAAGCTACGGCATCCCGTACCGCATCCTCACGCCGCGCAGGCTCAAGAACGTGCTGGTGGCGGGGCGCTGCGTGAGCTCGGACCGGTATCTTCAGGGATCCATCCGGGTCATGCCCGGCTGCTACATCACGGGCCAGGCCGCCGGTGTGGCCGGGGCCATGGCCGTCGAGCAGCAGACCCACACGCGAGGCATCGCCATCGCCGAGCTTCAGGCGCGCCTGAAGGCCATGGGAGCCTACCTGCCGCACGCGTGAGACGCGGCCAGCCGCGCTACTCCTTGCCACCCTGGAGCACGGCGTGGGCGAAGCGGGCGAAGTGTCCCCGCAGGTCACGCGTGTACTCCTTGAGGATCTGCTCGCCGAGGCCGTTCTGGTCGCCACACTGATACAAGGCGGCGGCCAGGAACAGCTCGCGCAGCGCCTCGCGGCGCGGCTTCACGGCGTTGGTGCCGCCGGGCGACGCCTTCTGCACCTTCACGGCCGCATCCACGGACGGCACGGCGTGTCCCCCCATCCCGGGGCGCTTGAGCGCCTCGGCGATGATCGGGGCGGCGGCTGGGTCGCGCAGCTTGCTCAGCGCGCGGGCGATGGCGCGATGGTGCGAGAAGTCGGCGTCGGCGTTCAGGAGGCGCAGCTTGCTCACCACGGCCGGCGTGGCACGTCGGTCGCCCACGCGGCCGAGGGCGATGATGTAGCTGTCGAGCCGGCTCATGCTGGCGCCAAACTGCCCCATACCGCGGTAGTTCCAGCCCTGGTCGAGGGCGGGCGTGTCTTCCACCTTGTCCACCAAGTCGGAAAGCCCCGTGGCGTCGCCCATCATGCCCAACAGGTGGGCGTACTTCAGCCGGGCGTCGCCGGTGGCCTTGCCGTAGGCCTGGCGGAGGAGCGGCAGGGCCTGCTTGGGCTGCACGAGCAGCACTGCGGCACCCTTGTAGCCATCGGGGATGGCCTGGACGGCGGCCAGGAGTTGCTCCTTCGGCATGGGATAGCTGTCTTTGTCGGTCAGCACGCTCTCGGACAGGTTGCCGACTTTCACCAGGTGTCGCTGGAGTGCCTTGATGTCGAGCTTGCGGGTCGGGCAGCCGGCCTTGGCCACCATGGCGGCGGCCACGCCGATGGCATAGCCGTGATTCTGCACGTCGGGCTGCATGCGGATGACCGGCACGGCGTCGCGGTGCGCGCTCACGCCGAGGCCGGTGACGAGGATGCCATCGAGTCCCTTGGGCAGGAACGCGCGGTAGGGCATGTCGCAGTAGAAGCCCTTTTTCGTGGGGAATCGGAGGGCGAAGTAGGGATGCACGGTGTAGCCGTGGCTGTCGAAGTTGCTGTAGCTGCGGGCGATGGTGTCGGGCAGGGTGCGGCTGTTGATCTGGTCGAGGGGCGAGATGATGAAGTCGCCGAGGATGCGGCGTCGCTCGCGGGTGTCGATGAGCTGGCCCGCGTCGAAGGCTTCGCCATACTTGGCCTTGGCGTGGACAAAGAGGTGCCACACGTCCACCATATCGGTCTCGTCGGTGAGGGTGTAATCGGTATTGGTGTAGCTGGCGCCCAGGCGGCGCGGCGGGAGGCCGGTGCCTTGGACGGCCACGTCGGAGCCGTCGGTGTAGACCGTGGGCGAGCCGGCCGCCGCGGCGATATCGGCGGCGCCGGTGGAGTCGACCACCACCTTGGCGAGCACCACGCCGCGGCCCTCGGGGGTGGCCACGATGGCGCCCTTCACCGCGCCGTCCTCGACGTAGGCGCCGCAGCCGCACGAGGCAAACCAGATGTCGCCGCCGGCCTCGCGCACCTGCGCGCGCCACCACTCGGCCTTGTCCTCGACGGCCCACGAGCCGCCGCCGGGCACGCTCTTGGTGAAGCCCACGCGGTTGCCCCAGTAGTACTTGCTGATGTGGCCGAGGGTGCCCACGCCGCCGAGGCCGTGGAGGATCTCCACCACCAGCGTCTTGGCCCCCTGGCGAGCGGCGCCGATGCCGGCCGGCGCCCCGCCGGTGCCGCCGCCGATGACCACCACGTCGTAACGCCCGAGCACGGGCAGGCCACGCTCCTTGCTGGGCAGTGTGGGCAGGGCCTGCACGGGCCGCACGCCCACGAGGGTCTCCATCACGTCGGCCTTCGTGGCGGGTGCCGGGTGGGTGGCAGCCACGTGGGCGCCTTTGGAGGCGGCTGCGGCCTTGGCTTCGGCTGCGGCGGCGGCGCCGATACGGGCGCCCGCGTCCATCAGGGCGAGCGGGCGAAGCAGCTTGGCGGCCCAGGGGCGAGGGATGTCGGCGCAGCCACCGAGCACGAAGAGGCGCTTCACGTCGGCGGGCCGGAAGGACGCCAGCTCGAGCTTCTCGACGCCGGGCCACTCGCCCGTGCCGCTGGCCTGGCCGTGCATCGGGTCGGGGGGCAGCTCGAAGAGGACGTCGGAGGAGAACTGCTGGCCGGGGCTGAACGTCATGTCGCGGGCCAGTTGCTCGGCCGCGGCCCACGAAGCGTAGCTGCCGTCGTTCATGGGCAGGCGGAGTGTGTAGTGGAAGACGCCGTGCGGCTCGGAGTAGCTGCTCCCGCGGCCCCGCTGGACGGCGGTGAGGCCGGGGGCCACTTGCTCGCAGGTGACGCCGTCGCCGGCGCGCTTCTTGCCGCCAATGACCACGCGCTCGAAGGCGTGCAGGCCCTTGGGATAGGGGCGGAACCTGGCGCCGGCCATGCGGGCCACCCAGGCGCGGTCGGTGGCGTCGATGAGTGTCTTGGCCAGCACGGCCTGTCGGCCGGCGCGGTTGGCCATCACGATGCCGCAGGGGGCGCCGGTGGCGTCGCGGAGCACGTCGGTGGCGAAGCAGCCGAAGAGGTACTGCACGCCGGCGGCGAGCAGCATCTCATCGAGTGTCTTCTTGATGTGAAGCGGGCGGACGGATGGGCGGTGCTGCGCGGCCTCGGGCTCGGGCTTGTCGGCCGTGGGCTTCGTGACGAGGATTTCGCCGAGGAGGATGCGCTCGCCCTTCTCGCCCTTCTCGACGAGGAGCCGCACGTAGCGGGTGCGTGCGCCCACTTTGGTGGAGAGGTCGACCAGCGGGGCCTCGAGCTCGGCGTTCTTGATCGTGCCGATCTTGCGCCACGCGGTGCCGTCGTCGCTGATGGACACCGTGACGGCGCCGACATTGAAGGGCGAGAGCGTGGCGCGCTGGTATCCGATGACCGCCACCTCCGCCACGTCCTGCGGCTTCTTGAGATCCACCGTGAGCGTGACGGCTTCGTCGTATTGCACGCTCTGCGATTCGGGGCGGCCCCAGGCTCCGTCGGCGAGAAGGGACGGGCGGCGGGTGTCGCGGTGCTTGGCCGACGAGGGCTTGTCGGCTGTGTAGGTGAATGGCAGCAGGCCCTTCCGCGGTGAGACTGCGAAGGCGCCGCCCTGAGGCGAGAATATCTTCTTGGCGAGCGGCGAAGCGGGCTCCTCGCCTTCGTTGAGCCACAGGCGCAGCGTGCCGGCCATGTCCTCGCCGAGGTACATGCGAGGGGTGGCGAGGAACACGGTGGCGCCGGCTTTGGCCGCCGCCTCGGCCGCGGCCACGGCGCCCGTGGAGCCGCCGACCACCACCACATCCACGTTGTAGGCCACGGGGATCTCGCGCCCCGATTCGCGCACCACGGCGGCTCCCTGAGCCACGTGGGCACAGGCCAGAAGGCAGGCCGTGAGGGGGAAGCCACTGAGTTTCATCGCACATCCTTTCGCGGAAGGGGCGCCGTGCGTGCGGCGCGTGTCGTCAGGCTTCGTCCGTGCTGGGGCCGATGCGCGACTGGAGTCGCTGGGGCACCCAGTCGGCAGGCACGCGGTCGGGGTAGTGCAGGAATCGGTCGTGAGTGATGGGCGTGCCGTCCCGTGCGGCACTCTCGTAGATGGCCTCCACCTCGCCCAGCCAGTCGAGGGCGCGGGCGGCATCGTAGGGATAGGGCTCGCGCTGCACCAGGCAGCGGATGAAGCGCTCGAGCTCGACGGCGAAGGGGTTGCCGTCGCCGGCCTCCACGTACTCCCAGTAGTAGCGCCAGTCGATGGGCTCGCCGCGAAGCGAGTCTTTCCAGTGGAGCGCGGGCGCGGCTTCCTTCCACTGCACCTTGATGCCGTGCAGGCCGAAGACGAGGGTGCCGTTGCGGCCCTCGACGGTGATCTCCAGGGGGCCGAACTCCGAGTTGACCCGCCGCAGCCACGTCCACGTCGAGGTGTTCACCACGCCCGACGTGTGCTCTCTTCGGACGGACACGTAGTCTTCCACGTCGCATTCGATGAGGGCGTCGGTCTCGGCCGCTCGGCGTTGCCGCGTGAAGAGGCGGGAGATGGCCGAGAGTCGCTCGGTGGCGCCGAAGAGGGCGCTGGAAAGATAGGCCTCGTGGCACATGTCGAGGATGATGCCACCGCCGCTGGTGGCGAGTGCCCAGTTGAAGTCGGGGCGCTGGCCGCGGAAGTCGGCGTTGGACGACAGGCCGTCGCCCACTTCGTAGCCGAACATCATCTGGCAGTGCAGCGGCTTCACGAGCGGGAGCAACTGGCGCGCCTTGCGGATGCCAGGGGCCTCGAGCATGTCGTGCACCACGCCGTGGACGAAGCCGCCGCGTTCGAGCTCCCGCACGATGTCCCACCCTTCCGCATAGCTTGCGGCGACGGGCTTCTCGCAAAACACGCCGGTGGTGGCGGGATCGAGCAGCGGGAGCATGGCCATCATCACACCGTGGCGGGGGCCGGTGGCGACGGAATTGTGGTAGACCTGGAAGTTGCGATTCACGCGCTTGGCGTGTTCCAGAGCGGCTTCGGGGTCGGTGAAGGAGGCTTCGAGGCCGCTCTCGCGGGCGTAGTGGGCCAGCTTGTCCCCGTCGCGGCCCAGGCCGATCGGCACGGGCACGACGGCATCGTCGCCGATGCGCACGCCCCCCGCCTCGGCGATGGCGCGAAGCGCCCGGTGCGCGACGTCGCCCATCCGCCCCGTCACGCCGTGGAGCACGACGCCGATCTTCATGTCGGCCAAGATACCATCCTCCTGCATCGTTCGCGGCCGCATTGGCGCCGCTATTATAGCCCATGGCGGCAGGAGCGCCAATCCTCTCCGCCATTCAGTGCGGCCGTTTGCTTATCCCTCCGAACGGTGGTACAGTTCTCCATCATCACGATGGCCTGGAGACCCTGCCTGTGCGTCCGCCCCTGTTGCCTGCATCTTGCTTCGTGCTGTTGCTGACGGGCTTTCCGCTCATCGGACTCGCAGCGGCACAGGACCCCGCGCCGCTGGTGTATGGCCCTGGACGGCAGATTGCCACGCTCGCAGACAAGCGGGTGCGCGAGAGCAGCGGCCTCGCGTGCAGCCGACGCACACCCGGCGTCTTCTGGACGCACAACGATTCCGGCGACGAGCCCGTCCTCTACGCCTTCGACCACACGGGCAGGCATCTGGCCACGCTGCGCGTCCAGGAGGCACGGGCGCGAGACTGGGAGGACATGGCCTCGTTCCGCGTCGGGGCGGAGCCCTTCCTGCTGGCCGCCGACGTGGGCGACAACGGCAGCACCCGCGCTTACTGCACGCTGTACGTCGTGCCCGAGCCTGTCCTCGACCCTGCGAAGCCGGCCGCAACGCTCACGGCCAGGCCGGCCCAGGTGATCCGGTTCAGCTACGAGCATGGCCCGGCCAACTGCGAGAGCGTGGCCGTCGACCCCACGACCCGCACGGTGTTGCTGGCGACCAAGCAGGCACGCGGAGCCAGCCGGGTGTACGCTCTGCCGCTGCCCGACGCTCCCACCAACGAGGTGGCCGTGGCGCGCCACGTTGCCACGGTGCGGCTGCCGATCACCACGGCGATGGATGTGTCGCCCGACGGACGGCGTGCGATGATCCTCACCTACGGTGATGCCTACGAGTTCAGCCGTGGAAGCGGCGAAACCTGGGCGCAGGCTTTCGCGAACCCGCCGCGGCGCATCGCCATGCCGCGCCGACGCCAGGGCGAGAGCATCTGCTACGGACACGATGGCAGGACGCTCTACCTGACGAGCGAGAGCAAAAAGCTGCCCACGCCGCTGTTCGAGGTGCCCGTCGTGGAACCCCGGGCGGCGGCCCCCGCCGCGCGCTGACGCCCTCCCCTCCTCACCGGCAGCTCGAGCGCCGCCTGCGAGAAGTCAGCCACTGGACAGCAGACCAAACGTGCGCCCCAGGTGCACCACCATCAGCGCCGCCACGCCCAGCAGCACCACCGCGCCAAAGAGCACGAAGGCCTTGCCGAAGACGCCGAGCCCGCGCCCCTTCACCGCCTTGGAGTCGAAGAGCACGATGATCGTGGCGACCGCTCCCAGCGGCACGGCCAGCATGGTACACGCCTGCCCGATGGCGATGGCCTGCACCTTGAGTCCCGAGCCGATGCCGCCCGAGTCGCCGCTGATGATCATCAGGCTCGTGGCCAGGCCCACGAGCAGCGCCACCGTGGCACACACCTTGGTGGAGGTGGAGTCGATGCGGCCGCCGAGGCCGAGGCCATCGTTGAGCAGCACGCCGCCGATGAGCGAGTTGGTGACGAAGCTCGAGAAGGCCGCGGCCCAGAATCCTACGGCGAACACGAGCCGCGCGCCCGGGCCGAAGCCCTCCTCGAGCTGCTGGATCATGGTCGTGACGCTCACAGCTCCTTTGTGGGGATAGAGGTTGGCCGCGGCGGTCATCATGATCACCGTGCCGATGAGGGTGAAGATGACCGAGGCCAGCACGGTGTCGGCGATGCCGCTCCGCAGGTCGGCTTCCTTCCAGCCCTTGGCCTTCGCACTGTAGGCCTGAAAGAGCGCGGCCACGATGGAAAAAGTGGTGGCCACGAGACCGCCCAGCGTGACGAACATGACCGTGGCGTCCGGCACCTTGGGCAGGCTGGGGATCAAAGCCCCCCGCAAGATGGCGCCCGCGTCGTGCTTGGCCATGGCTAGGTTGATCACGAACGCGGCCAGCATGAGCAGCAGGAAGAGCATCATCAGCTTCTCGATGATGGCATACATCCGCTTGAAGGCGAACATGAACACGATGGCCGCCGTGGTGAACGCCACCGGCCACACCCACTGGAGCGTGCTGCCGAACAGTGCTTCCATACCGGCCGTGACGCCCAGGCAGTTGCCGAATTGGAACGCCGCCGTCACCGAGAAGAGCGCCACCCCACACAGCACCGAAAACCAGCGGCCCGCCCGCCGCCGCACGACGGCCAGGAACGTCTCGTCGCTGTAGATGCCGAACCGCATGAACAGGCCGAGGTGCCCGGCCATGAGCACACCCGCCAGCAGCGAGAGCCAGAGCATCTGGTACTGATACTTCGCCCCCGTGCGGGTCATGAGCGTCACGCTGCCCGGGCCGATGATGCAGGCCCCCACGATGAAGGCGGGACCGATGCGTTTCAGCAGGCTCTTGCGCTCCATGCGTCGTCTCCGATGGCTGCGGGAGTGTTCGGCGTCACGGGGTCACGGGCTTCAGCTTCACGGCATTGTGCGTGTTGTATGCGGCGTAGGCGGCCTTGAGGGCCGGCACGGCGGGGTCGCCCACGTGCACCAGCAGGCGGTAGCGCACGCCGAAGGGCTCGCCGGGCGGGAACGTGCGGGCCTTGACGCCCGGCCACCCGACGCACAGCGGGCCGTAGTGGCGCGTGAGCCACGTGGGCGGAAAGTCGGGATGGTCCTTGGGCACAAACACGGCACAGCCGCTTCGTATCTTCGCCCCCGCGGCGTGGCCGGTGATGTCAGCCCAGGCCAGCCGCGTGTTCGGCAGGTCCTTCTTGGTGAGGCCGGAGTCGATGATGATCTTCGTGTCCTTGCGGCGGTTGGCGCTGGGCTGGCCTTCGGCCTGGGCGAAGCGGTAGGTGAGGCCGCCGTAGCTCTTGCCGCCGGCGCCCTGGAGGGCGATGGGCTTGCCGACGGGCGTCCACGTGAGCTCGATATCCACCGTGCGGCGGGTGCTGCCGGGGGCTGCGTAGGCGATGATCCACACGAACTCGCGCATCACCTTCTTCTCGCCCACGTACCAGCCATTCTCCGCGGCCAGGATGCCCGCGGCCGTGCCTTCGTGCTTGAGCACCCACCGCTCGTGCTTGGTGTGGATGCCCGTGGGGATCCATGAGTTGTATTCCTTGCCGTCGATCTTGATGTGCGGCCACGACCACCACACGCCGCGGTGGTGAGGGTGGTCTTTTGGGAAGTCCTCGGTGATGGCCACGCCGTTGGTGTCGTAGAGCGGATGGATGTAGCCGGCGCGGTTGTAGCGGGCGGGTACACCCTCTTTGCTGATCATCCCGTGGTTGTAGACGAGCACCGGCCGCTTGACGCCGGGGATGCTCAGGCCGTCGAGCCGCACCGACTTGTCGTTCACGTCGCTGATGGCGAATGCCTTGCGCGTGGTGGAGCCGCGGGCAGGCTTGAAGGCGAAGCGGCGGACGCCCGTGGCACCGGGGCGCGGCGGAATCGTCGCCATCAGGCGGAGGCGTGTCTTGTGGGCCGAGCCGTCGGCGGCGAGCAGGGGCACGAGGTCGTAGGCGATGCTCGTGCCGATGGCGCCCTCCTCCACCAGCGTGGGCATGTCGTCGCCCGGCACCAGGGCGCCGTTGGGCACCGGCACGGCCACGTGGAGCGGCGCGTCCAGGGCCGGCACCTCGAGCACGATGCCCAACGCCGCGGCGTTCGTGGTCACCGTCGCGCTCAGGCACGCCACACCGACCAAACACAGGACCAGCAATCGAATCGTCATGGGAAGGCTCCGTTGGGCTATGCGCGTGCCGCCTCGCAGAAGGCAGCGATGTTTTCCGTGGACACGCCGGGCGGCATGCCGCCGCCGCAGGAGAGGATGATGCGCGAGAGGTCGTCCATCGACGCCAGGGCGGCGCGCACGGCGGCCCGCACATCGTCGGGTGTGCCGCTGGCCAGCACGTCGCGGGGCGGGATGTTGCCCAGCAGGGCCACCTGGCCGCCCGTCAGCTCCTTCATCTCGTCGAGGCCGTGCTCGAAGGCGAAGTTGAACAGGTTCACACCGATCTCGGGCAGATAGGGCGCACACACGAGGCCCCTGGCGTCGTTGTGGAAGAACTTGACGCTCGCATCCACCGCCCCGAACACCTGCTTGAGATACGGCAGGGCGAACTCCTTGAACTGCTCCTCGCCCAGGAACCCCACGATGTCGTCGAGCACCAGCACGCCGTCAATGCTGGGGAATGCCTCGGCCTGCACCTGAAGCCACTCCGCCAGGAAATCGCTCACCGTCCTGAGCAAGGCGTGGAAGCCCTCGGGGTGGGTCATGATCCCCATCAGGAACTCGGTGTTGCCCGTGAGGAACGACGCCACG
>JADHXT010000001.1 GCA_016782825.1 Candidatus Brocadiia bacterium
ACTGCTCGGCGTAGGCCTCACGGGAGTAGCGGTCGGCCACCGTCTGGCGGGCGGCCGCGCCAAGGTGTGCGCGAAGTGTTGTGTCGTGGATGAGGCGGCGCATGTGCTCCTTCCAGGCCGCCACGTCGAGAGGGAGGACGTAGCCGTTCTCCCCATGCGTCACCACGCGCTCGGCACCCGGCGCGTCCTGCACGACGGGGGGGATGCCGCGGGCCATGGCCTCGAGGAGACTGAAGTTCAGGAACACCACGTCGGCGGGGAGGAGGAACACATCGGCGTCGTCCAGCCACCGGTCCGGCTCGGCCGACCAGGGGTGAAGCTCGACGGGCACGTCCCGGCCCTCGACCATCTGCCGAAGGCGCGCTTGCTTGCCGGCGTCCAGAGCCGTGGCCGAGCGTTCCTGGAGGCCCACGATGGTGAGCCGCACCGGGCCGTCGGCAGCGAGGCGCAGTTCGTCGCAGAGCTGGAGGAACGCCTCCAGCGCCACTTCGGGGTGGCGGAAGTGCTTGATGGAGTTCAGGAAGAGGAAACGGCACCCGGTCTCGCGGTGCTCCCGCACGTGATGCGGGAGGTCCACCGCGTTGGCCAGGAACCAGGCTTTCCTGGTGCCGAACTCTCTGAGCAGCGGCTCCATGTAGAGCTCGCGGTAGAGCACGTAGGGAGCCAGCTTGTAGGTCCAGCGGAAGGTGAGACGGCGCCGGAGCGACATGCGCCCCGTCACATAGTTGTACTCCTCGCCACGGGCGATGAGGGCCACTGGCACGCGCGCCAGGCGGAGGATGAGCACCATCATCAGTGGCAGTTCGGCGTAGGGATACACCTCGGCCAGATGGATGCGCCGCGTCAGCAGGATGCGCACCAGCAGATAGAGCGACGTGAGGCGGAACCACCAGGGGTGGCAGACGAACAGCTCCACGTTGCCGAGCCCCTCGGCCAGCTCGCGCGAGCGCCCCATCGAGTCGGCGGTGAGCACCACGAAGCGGTAGCCGTAGGGCTTCAGGCCGGCAAACTGGTGGAGGTTCTTGCGGCGGATGGTGTTGATTCCGGCGACGAGGATCGTGCGGGTGGGCCTCGCATCGGCCGTGTCGGCTGTGGCTGCGGGCTTGCTCACGTTGTCTTCCGTTCGTCGTGCGGCGGGCCCGAGGTCGTGCGTTCGCGGAGCAGGGCGCACAGTTCGCTCAAGAGCGGTCCCACGCCGTATTGCTGGCGGATGCGCTGCCGCGCGGCCTGGCCGAAGGCGCGCCGTCGGTCCGTGTCCTGGAGCAGCGCGAGCACGGCTTCCGCCATCCGGGCCGCATTGCCACAGGGCACGAGGATGCCGGTCACGCCGTCCTCGATGATCTCGCTCGGCCCCGACGGGCAGCTTGTGGACACGGCAGGCAGCCCGAGGCCCTGGGCCTCGATGAGGGCGTTGGGCAGCCCCTCGTAATCGCTGGAGAGGACGAACAGGTCGCTGCGCGCCATCCAGGCGTAGGGGTTGGGCTGGAAGCCGGCCAGGACGACGCAATCGGCCAGGCCGCGGTCGCGCACCAGGCGCTCGACGGCCCGTCGCTGGGGGCCATCGCCGCAGATGGCCAGCCGTGCGACCATCTGGCTGCGCACGCGGGCAAATGCTTCGACGAGCACGTCGGGGCGCTTCTGCTGCGCGAGGCGCGCCACGGCGATCACCGTGGGGACGTCGGCGTCGGGCAGGTCCACGGGCTCGCGTGCCATGCGGTCGATCTGCTCGAAGTCCGTCGGGTTGCCGATCACGCGTAGCTTGTGGCGGGTGAAGGGGTACATCCGGACGAACGCGTCGGCCGAGCCCTGCGAATTGGCCAGGATGCGGTCGGCGTGGCGGTAGGCCTGTTGGCGGCGGGAGCTCTCGATCCAGTTAAGGCCGTGCTGTGGCTGGTTGGCCGTGCGGGCGATCCAGAAAGGCCGGGGCACCGTTGCCTTGTTCAGTGCAGCGTCCGTGATGGCGCTGCAATGCTCAAGGGCGCTGAGCACCACGTGGGGCCGGTGTTCGTGGAGCCAGGCCGCCAGCCGACGGGCGGCGCGTCCGAAGTGCCACCACCGGCGCTTGCCGAGGATCACGGGGTGGACATCGTCAGGGAGAGGATACACCACCTCGTCGCGCAGCAGGGCGAGATGGGGCTCGAAGGAGGCACGGTCCAGATGCGCCAGGCACGTGCTGACGAAACGCTCCGCGCCGCCTCCACTCAACGTGTCAACGACGAACAACACGCGGCGGCGCGCGGCGGGCACGGCTGTCCCCTCATCCGCCAACTCTCGCCTCCTGAGGTCCCAGCGGGGAGCGGTCGGGCGCCTGCCAGCCCCTCGACGCCCCGAGTCGGTGCTTCCTGCGTGAATCAAAGCAGTACAGTAGCGCGTCTGCTCCGGCAAGTCAAGGTCGTGTGGTGCCTTTCCTGGACGATGGCCGACCTCGCCGCTACAATGAATGTTTCTCCATCCCGACCTCGGCCGCGGGGTCGCACGACCCAGCCGCTCCAGGAGGACCTCGATGCAGGAACTCGCCGTTCCCACCCGCTCCCGCGTGCAGCTTGTGGACATCACGTCGCACGTGCAGGCCGCCGTCGCGCAGGAAGGCATCACCGACGGTGTATGCCACGTCGCCGTGCCGCACACCACCGCCGGCGTGACCCTCAACGAGAACGCCGACCCCGACGTGACCGCAGACATCATCGCCGTGCTCGATGGGCTAGTGCCGCGCCGCGACGACTACCGCCACGTGGAGGGCAACTCCGACTCCCACGTGAAAGCCAGCCTGATGGGCTTCACGGCCACCATCCCCGTCGCCGGCGGCCGCCTGGTGCTCGGCACGTGGCAGGCGGTGTACTTCTGCGAGTTCGACGGCCCGCGCCGCCGCCGCTGCCTCGTCACGGCCGTGGGCAAGTAGACGCCGCCCCTTCCCTCAACGGCCATCTTGAACCTGCCGCCCCCATGCCCTATAATAGCTCCATCTGCGAACAAGGAGCCACACCACCGCCATGCCCGATGTAGACTACTACAAGGTCCTCGGCGTCAAGAAGAAGGCGTCGAAGGACGACGTCAGCCGCGCCTTCCGCCAGTTGGCCAAGAAATACCACCCCGACCGGAACCCCGGCGACAAGGCGGCCGAGAAGCGCTTCAAGGAGCTCTCCGCCGCCTACGAGGTGCTGAGCGACGCCAAGAAACGCCGCCAGTACGACCAGCTCCGCGAGGCGCAAGCCCATGGATACCAGACCGGCGACTTCGGCGATTTCGCGGACTTTTTCCGGCAGGCCGCAGGGCAGGGCGGCGGGCGACCCGGCGGCCAGGGGCAGGGCGGCTTCGGCGATATCTTCTCCAACCTCTTCGGCGGCGGGGGCGCGGCCTCGGCGGCACCTCAGCGCGGCGAAGACATCCTCCGCAAGATCGACATCCCTTTCCACACCGCCGTCGAAGGCGGCACGATCAGCGTCCCCCATCCCCACATGGAAACGTGTGCCACCTGCGGCGGAACGGGCGCCCGGCCCGGCACCACGGCCAAGACGTGCGTGACCTGCGGCGGACGCGGCAGCGTGCAAACCGCGCAGGGCGCCTTCGCCTTCTCCCGTCCCTGTCCCGACTGCCTGGGCCGCGGCCAGCGCGTGGACAGCCCCTGTCGCGCCTGTCGCGGGCGCGGCGTGAAAGAGCACACCCGCAACATCTCCGTCAAGGTGCCCAAGGGCGTGCGCGACGGCACCAAGCTGCGCTTCAGCCGCGAAGGCAAGCCCGGCTCCCACGGCGGCCCGCCCGGCGACCTCTACCTCCAGATTCACGTGCAGCCCCACGCGTCCTTCCGGCGCGAGGACAACCATATCCACTCCACCGTGCCACTCAACATCGTGCAGGCCACCCTCGGCGCCACCGTGCCCGTGCAGACCGTGGATGGGAAAGTGGACCTGACCATCCCTCCGGGCACCGCCAGCGGCGCCAAGCTCCGCCTCCGCAGCAAAGGGATGACCACCCCCAGCGGCACGCGCGGCGACCACTTCGTCACCGTCAAGATCGTCACGCCCAGAAACCTCACCGACAAGCAGGCCGAGCTGCTCCGCCAGTTGGCCCGCGACGCCGGCCTCAAGACCTGACCCTCCCTCGTTTGCTTCCTGCGCGTTACCCCCTTGAATCGGCAGAGAGGAGCACGTCGATGGCGAAGTACCGGTCTTGCCTTCTGGGCTGTGGGCCGCGGGCGAAAGAGCACATGGCCGCCTACGCCGGCATCGAAGAGATGGCGATGGTGGCCGTGTGCGACCGCATCGCCGAGCGGCGCGACGAGTTTCGGCAGCTCTACGGCGTGGCGAAAGCCTACGACGGCTACGAGGCCATGCTCGCCGCCGAACAGCCCGACGTGGTGCACGTGGTCACCCCGCCGGGCCACCGTCTGTGGGAGTGCGAGACGGCGGTGAAGGCCGGCGTGAAGGCGATCATCGTGGAGAAGCCCATGGCCGTGCTGCCGTCCACCCTCGACGGCTTGGCCAAGCTGCGCGCCTCCACCGACTGCGAGATCATCGTCAACTGCCAGCGCCGCTACTTCCCGCAGTTCCGCGACGGCACCATCGCCCGCATCGTGCGCAACGAGCTGGGCCGCGTGTACTGCGTGCGTGCCTCCACCAAGGGCAACATCATGGGCATGGGCCCCCACCTGATGGACCTGCTGATGCTCTTTCTGGGTGAGGCGCAGCCCGAGGCCGTGTGGGCCATGGCGAGCGACTACCATGAGGAGAGCTACTTCGCCTCGCACCGCGCGCCGGAGCACGTGCTGGCCGAGTATTGGTTCCCCGACGGCCTCCGTGCGTTTTTCGATTGCGACACCGATGCCCTCGGCACGCCCGGCGAAGAGAGCTTCTGGATGCATCTGCACTTCGACTTCCTGGGCACCGAGGGCTGGCTGCACCTCACCCAGAACGGGGGCTACTGGTACCAGCGTCACGGCATGGCCGAGCCAGTGCGAGGGGAGAGCAGTTGGGACCACCAGCAGCTCGGCGGGCAGCGCGACTTCACCCGCGCCGTGGCCGAGTGGCTGGACGGCGGGCCGGAGCATCTCAACCGCTTCGCCGTGAGCGCGGCCGTGGTGCGGGCGCTCTTCGGCGCCTACAAGTCGGCCCTGGTCGGCCGGCGCGTGGACCTGCCGGCGACGCTCACGGATGCCGAGTGGCACGAGCTGATGGAGCGCGTCCGCAAGCCGCAGTGAGGGACATCATCTTGCGATTTGCGATTGCCGATTTGCGATCCTTCAGCTTCCGTAACACTTCAGCCAACTGAAGATCCAGAGCGCCTCACGCTGGAAACAGCGGCTTCCGACGCCAGGGCGGCATCCGTTCCTGGTCATTCCGAGCGAAGTCGAGGAATCTGGCTGAGCGCAGCGCGGCGCCCGAGGGTGGCCGCTGGGTCCATCTGTAGCCAGATTCCTCGGCTTCGGCCATCGGGAGACGGCCTCCGCTCGGAATGACCCGATTCTGCTGCCGTCCCGCCTCCAAGCCCTCATTTGGCTGAAGTGTTACCAGCTTCTTTCTCTGCTGCCTCGGCTTCCCTCTGCTCTCTCTGCGTGAGATCCCGTGTTCGTGGGCCTGTGGGGCGGGCTAGTCGGACTTGAGCACCACGTAGCGGGTGGCGCCGTCGCGGCTGCGCACGAGGAGCAACATGCCCTTGGCGAGGTCGGCGCCGGCGACGGCCTGCTGGAAGTCGCGAAGCGAGGCCACGGGCTTGCGGGCCACCTCCTGGATGAGGTCGCCGTCGCCGAGGGGCGTGGGCTTGGCACGGGCGGCGGGGCCCTGCGGATTCACCTGGATGACCACCACGCCCTTCTCGCCCTTGTAGCCGAGCTGCTCGGCGAGCTCCGGCGTGAGCTCCTGCACGGCCATGCCCAGCTTCTGCTCCACGGCGCCCCGGGGGGCCATGCGCACGCTGGCCAGGTCCTTGGGCTGCTCGGTGAGTTTCACCTGGAGTGTGAGGGTCTTCTGGCCGCGGAGCACCTTGACGGGCACCGTGGCTCCCACGTCGGCGTCGGCCACGAGAAAGCGGAACTTCTCCACGTCGGTGACCTTCTTGCCGTCGAACTCGAGGATGATGTCGCCGGCCCTGATCTTGGCCTCGGCAGCGGGATGGCCGGGGAACACGGCGCTCACCTGGATGCCGCCGTCGATCTTGAGGTGCTTCTTCACCTCGGGATCGAGCACGTCGATGCCGATGCCGAGCCAGGCGCGAGTGATGGTGCCCTTGGTCAGCAGCTCGTCCATGATCACGCGGCTCATGTTGATGGGCACGGCCATGCCGATGCCGCTGAAGGTGCCGCTGCGGGTGAAGATCATGGTGTTGATGCCGATGACCTCGCCGTTCAGGTTGATCAGCGGGCCGCCGCTGTTGCCGGGGTTGATGGCGGCGTCGGTCTGGATATAGTTTTCATACTTGCCCGTGCCGCGCTGGATGCCGGTGCGGCCCTTGGCGCTGATGTGGCCGATGGTGACGGTCTGGTCGAGGCCGAAGGGGCTGCCGACGGCGAGGCACATCTCGCCGGGCTGGACGATCTCGGAGTTGCCGAGCTTGAGGGGCGCGAGGTCGGGGCCGGTGATCTCGACCACGGCCACGTCGGTCTTCGGGTCGGAGCCGCGCAGGGTGGCGTCGAACTGGCGGCCGTCGACGGTGCGCACCTTCAACTCGTCCTGGCCGCTGGCCACGTGGGCGTTGGTGAGGATGATGGCCTTCTTCGTCTTCGCGTCGTAGCTCACGATCACGCCAGAGCCCTGGCCGCGCTGGCGAAACTCACCGCGCGGCGCCCGCGGGACCATGCCGTGGGGTGTGCCGCCATTGGGCGGGCCGAAACGCTCGAAGAACTCGCGGAACGGGTCGAAGCCGCGCTGCTCGCTCAGGCGCACGATCTTCGTGGTGACGATGGTCACCACGCTGGGCTTCACCCGCGCCGCCAGCGCCGCGAGGGCATGGCTCTGCTTGCGCAGCTTGCCCAGCTCCTTCTCCACTTCGGCGGGGGCCATGGCGGGGGCCGCGGGCAGGCGGCTCACGGCGTCGAGCGACACCGAGATGCCCAGCCCGACCACGACGCCCATCAGAAGGCACAGGAGTGCAGAGAATCGGGAACGCCACATGTGGGGTCTCCTTTGCATCGGTGCATGCGGGTTGGGAAGTGACGGGGAGCCCGTCAGCGTCTCTCTCTTCGACGATATCCCATTCACCGAGGCAAGTCAAGGACGAGGTAGCGTGCCCCCTCCTTGCCGCGCACGAGCAGGATGATGGCCTTGGTGTTGGCCTTGCGGGCGGCTTCCAGGGCCGCCTTGGCGTCGGCCAGGGTCGTGACCGGCTTGCGGTCGATTTCCTTGATCAGGTCGCCGCGCTGGATGGGCGCGGGGCGTGCCTTGGCCGCGGGCGAGTCGTCGGCCACGGCGGTGACCACGAGGCCCTTGTCGCCGCCAAAGCCGAAGGCGGTCGCGAGGTCGGGCGTAAGCTCCTGCACCGTGAGGCCGGGGAGCAGTTGCTCGCCGGCGGCTGCGGCTGGAGCCGGGGCCTTGGGTTGATCGGGCTTGGGCTCCGCCTCGCGTGGGGCGAGGGGGCCGAGGGTGCCCGGCTGCTGGCCGAGGGTGATCTCGAGGATTTCCTCCTGGCCGCCGCGGAGCACCTTGACGGCCGCCCTGTCGCCCGGCTTCTTGGCTGCGACCATGCCGCGGAAGGCGCCGACGTCGGGCACCTTCTTGCCGTCGAACTCGAGGATGACGTCGCCGTCCAGGAGGCCGGCATTGGCGGCCGGCTGGCCGGGCAGGGGGCGCGCGATGCGCACGCCCGCGCCGCCTTCGGGCGGGCGGGGGTCGAGGTGTACGCCGAGCCAGCCGCGGGCCACCTTGCCGCCACGGGCGAGCTGGTCGAGGGTGTCGCGGAGCGTGGCGATGGGCAGCACGGCGGCGAGCTGGCGCCCGCCGTTGCCCTGCGGTGCTGCGGGGAGGGCCATGCCCACCACGTGGCCGTCGAGATTCACCACCGGGCCGCCGCTGGAGCCGGCGGGCACGAGTGCGTCGGTGAGCAGCACCTGCGTGGGTTCGAGCGCGCCGGGCCCTGGCCTGTGCTTGGCGCTCACGATGCCGATGGTGATCGCGCCGCCTGATTGGGGGCCGCCGAGAGCGACCACCCAGTCGCCCACTTGCGTGGCATCGGCCTTGGCAGGCCTGGCCGCGGCGAGCTTCTCGCCCTGCACTTCGAGGCAGGCGAGGCCGGTGAGGCGGTCGGTGCCCAGCACCTTGGCCTTCAGCTCGCGCCCGTCGGCGAGCCGCACGGTGGCCTCCCGGGCGTCGCCGACGGCCTGCTGAGGCGCGGCGATGAGGGCGCGGTCGCCATCCACCGAGGCGATGAACCCGGCGGAGCGCCGGCGGCCCATGAAGTCCTGGCCATCGAAGCGCCGCATAAAGGGCATCTGGCGGAGCTGGTCTTCCATGCCCTCGGGCATCTCCATGCCCGGCGGCAAGCGGAAGTCCCACCGCCACTGCCGCTGTTGTCCCTTGCCCTCGGGGGCGGGGATGACGAAGGGCTGGCCGGGCCGCCCGTGCGCGCGTCCTGTGGCCACCACGTCCACCACGGAGGCCCGTGCGGCGGCTGCGGCCGCGCGAATGGCTTCGCCGATAGGGCGTTCGCCTCCTCGCGCCCACGTGCCGAGCACGAGCAGACACACGAGTGACGTGCCGAGGAGCATACGTCGCAACATGCTGTACCTCCTGAGCCGCTGGGGTCAGCCGGCGTCGAGAGCCGGACGGATTCTGCCGCCGCTTGTCGAACGGCGGCCCGTCCTATTGGTCGTGCGAGGGGGCTGGACCCTTCAACCGCGGTTACATCGTTTTACAAGCCGACGCCAAGCGGCATCAGAGGCGCCAGGCGTCCAGGTCGATGTCGGCAAACAGGCCGTCGCGAGTGCGGAGGGCCTCGACGTCGCGTTCTTCCTCGGCGGTGAGGCTGCCGCGGGCGGCGTAGGCCTCGATGGTCTTGGCCAGGCGCCCGAAGTCGCTGAAGTGGATGGCGATGCGGTTCTCGGCGTAGTCGCGGGCGCTCCAGGTGCTGATGAGGAACTCCCAGTCGGAGCTTTCGAGGAGCAGCAGCTCGCGGGCGGCCTGCTTGAGGAGGGCGGTGAGCGTGTCGTCGGCTGTGTCGCGGTGCTTTTCGAGGAGCTCGAGGAACGTGTCTTCGGCCTCGTAGACGTGGCCCCAGGCGCGCTCGGTCCATTCGTTGAGCCAGATCCAGTGGAAGCCGCCTTCGCCCCAGGAGCCTTCGGGCAGGCTCACGACCTCGGCGGGCGGGCTGTCGGCCAGGTACTGGCTGCACGTGACGGCCTGGACGCGACCGTCGGCGTGGAGGCGGCGGAGAACCTCCTCCACCCATCGCGGCCCTTCGGACCACCAGTGGCCGAAAAGCTCGCAGTCGTAGGGCGCGCACACCACGCCCTGGCCATCGGCAGCCAGCGGGTCGTCGGCCAGCACGTCGGCCAGCATGTCGGTGAAGTGCCAGGCGTGGGAATCGAGGCGCTCTTCGACGCGGTCGGGCTCGTACAGGAGCTTGTCGCCGAGGTCGGCCTTGCAGTCGGTCACGCGCCAGTAGCGGTGGCCGCCGGGGTAGCCGTTCTCGCCGCTCCACACCTGCACGGCCGTGTCCTCGTCGCGGACGAAGAAGGCGGTGGCGCGCTCGCCCGAGGCGTCGGGGCACACGAGGTAGGCGCGGTGTGGGGTGCGGCCGCCGATCTTCTCGCGTGGCTCGTAGCCCTTGCTGAACTGGCCCCACAGGCGCTGGAGGGCCTCGAAGCGGTCGAGGTACACGCCGATGGGCTTGCCGCCCTGGAGCATGTGGCTGTCGACGAAGAAGTAGCGGATGCCGGCGTCGTGGAGCACTTCCTCCACGCCCAGGCGCTCGACGGCCGGGCCGGGCGTGTCGGCGTCGGCGAGGGGCGACAGCCAGCGGTAGCGCGGGCGGTAGGCACACTCGGGCAGCCAGATGCCCTTGGGGTCGCGGCCGAAGTGGCGGCGGTAGGTGTCCACGCCGGTGCGCACCTGGGCCTGCACGCAGGCATCGCGACCGAGAAGCGGCAGGTAGCCGTGGGTGGCGCAGCAGGTGATGATCTCGATGTGCCCGTCGTCCTGAAGACGGCGGAAGGCGCCGATCAGGTCCTTGTCGTAGCGCTCCACGAAGTCGCGCCGCACCGTCTTGAAGTGCTCGCCCCAGTATTGCGCCAGGTATTCCAGATGCGGGCGGCCCGTGTCGTGGAAGTCTTTCTCATTCTCCTCGGCAAACTCGACGCGCTGATCGAGATAGGCGAGGAAGTCTTCCTGGAAGCCCTTGTCGGCGAGCTGTTCGGCCAGCACGGGGCTCACGTTGAGCGTCACGTTGGCCGAGATGCCGTCGTGCGCCAGGCTGTTGAAGACATTGGCGAGGGGCACGTAGCACTCCGCGGCGGCCTCGTTGAGCCAGTCGGTGCCGTGGGGCCACACGCCGTGGCTCAGCACGTAGGGCAGGTGGGCGTGGAGCACGAGGGCAAAGCTGCCCCGCTTCTCGGTGGGCATGGCACACACATCCTTTCGGTGGCTCAATCGGGCTGGCTTGCGGGTCCGAACACATAATTATACCAGATTCGGCACCGCATCAGAAGCCTCGGACATGCGCGCGAATCGCGCGCCCCATTTTCCGCTTGCATCCGGCGCGCTCGCCGCGATATAATCAACGCTGTGATGCGGCATAGGCCGAGCGCCGTGTGGCCGCATCGCAATCGAGAGACAGACCAACCTCTGCGGTGTTGGTGAGCGGAAGGCGCCATTTTTCGACCGACGCCCTTGCAAGGGAACTTGAGTCTGCCGGCCGACCTGAAACCCCCGTTGCGGGGAACTACGAAGCCGGCATCAAAGTGCCCACTTGGTTGCAGGGTCGGAGAGATCTTCCGCCACGGCCTCGCGGAGGTTGTGTCTTGTACCACCCTCCCCGGCCGCACATGCCCATGGACCTCTTCGCCTCCGAACCTGACCCCGACGATGCTCCCGACCCGCGTGCGCCCCTGGCCGCGCGCATGCGGCCGCGCACGCCCGAGGAGTTTGTGGGGCAGGAGCACTTCTTCGGTCCGGGCAAGCTGCTGCGGCGCATGCTCGACGCCGACCGCCTGGCGTCGCTCATCTTCTACGGCCCGCCCGGCACGGGCAAGACGGCCCTCGCCCACGTGATCGCCCGCACCACCCAGGCGCGCGTGGCATCGCTCAACGCCGCCGCCGCCAAGGTGGCCGACCTGCGCCAGGTGCTCGCCCAGGCCCGCGAGCGCCGCCATCGCGCCGACGCACGCACCGTGCTGTTCGTCGACGAGCTCCACCGCTTCAACAAAGCCCAGCAGGACGTGCTGCTGCCCGACGTGGAGGAGGGCATCATCCTCCTCATCGGCGCCACCACACACAACCCCTTCTTCAGCGTCACCTCGGCCCTCGTGTCGCGCTCCCAGATATTCGAGTTCCGCGCCCTCAGCCGCGACCACATCATCACCCTGCTGCGGCGCGCCCTGGGCGACGCCGAGCGCGGCCTCGGCACCCGCAACGCCACGCTCGACGACGAGGTGTTCGGCTTCATCGCCGAAGTGAGCGACGGCGACGCCCGCCGCGCGCTCAACGCCCTCGAGCTCAGCGTCCTCACCACCGAGCCCGGCACCGACGGCATCGTCCACGTGAGCCTTGCCGCCGCCGAGGACTGCATCCAGCGCAAGGCCATCCTCTACGACCACGACGAGGACGGCCACTACGACACCGCCAGCGCCTTCATCAAGAGCCTGCGTGGCTCCGACCCCGACGCCGCGCTCTACTGGATGGCCAAGATGCTCGAGGCCGGCGAAGACCCCCGCTTCGTCGCACGCCGCATCGTCATCTGCGCCGCCGAAGACGTGGGCAACGCCAACCCCCACGCCCTCATCCTCGCCAACGCCGCCTTCCAGATCAGCGAGTTCGTCGGCATGCCCGAGGCCAAGCTCGCCCTCGCCCAGGCCGTCACCTACATCGCCTGCTGCCCCAAGAGCAACGCCTCGGCCAAGGGCATCTGGGCCGCGGAAAAGGACGTGCGCGAGGGCCGCACGCTCGAAGTGCCCGAACACCTGCGCGATGCCCACTACCCCGGCTCCAAACGCCTCGGCCACGGCGAAGGCTATCAATACGCCCACGACTTCGAGGGACATTTCGTGGAGCAGGACTACTTTCCCAGCGACATCGTTTACTACGAGCCGAGCGACCAGGGCCACGAGAAGCAAATCAAGGAAAGGCTCGACGCATGGAGAAAGCGCAAGCGCGACAGGCAATCCAAGAACGAATCGAGCGGCTGAGCCCCGAGCAGCGACGCGACGCGAGCGAATGCATCCGCCGCCACCTCGCCGCGCTGCCGGAGTTCCAGCAGGCCCAGCGCGTGCTGCTCTTCGTCTCCATCGCCGACGAGGCGGACACCCTGCCCATCCTCCGCGACGCCCTCGCCGCCGGCAAGACCGTGGCCGTGCCCAAAGTGAACCCGAAGCAGAAGACGATGGATGCCCGCGTGATCCGCGACCTCGACACGGGCCTCGCACCCGGCCCCTACGGCATCCCCGAGCCGCAAGGCCGCGACGGGGTGCCCGTGGAGGACATCGACTTCGTCCTCGTGCCCGCGCGCGGCTTCGACCGCAGCGGCAACCGCCTGGGCCGTGGCGGCGGCTACTACGACCGCTACATCGGCGACCCCGACTTCCGCGCCGTGCGCTGCGGCGTCGGCTACGCCGCCCAGATGCTCGACCACGTGCCCCACGACGAACACGACCGCCCCGTGCACATGGTCGTCACCGAGGACGGCGTGGTGCGATGCGGCGAAGCGGTGTTGTGATGCCGCGTAGGCTCACCACTGCGGCAGCAGGCGCACGGTCAGCTTGAGTTCCGCAACGCTCGGGAGGTGGATGGCCAGCTTGCGGCTTCCGTCGTTCCTGGCTTGAATGGGTGGATCGGGTGACGTCGGCAGCGGTTTGGCATCCATCACCTGGAGTCTCACGCCTGCTGGCTCGGCAATCTGGATGCGCAACTGCTTGCCGTCCTGGCTCAAGGTAGCGCCCCGCCCGTCGCCGTCGAGCTTCACGGCGGCTCGCGTGTGCAGGAACCACCACAGATCGACCGGCTTCGTTGCCCGCACTTCGTCGCACACCGTTACATGGCGCCGGTCGACCATCGTGAAGGTGCGCCGCACCTGCCTCGCGTGCGCCGCATAGGCCTGGGAGAGGTCCACGACGGCCGTGGCGCGCTCAGGCGTCGACTCGAATTGCGTGATCGGTGCCGCCGACGGCACCTGCTGGTCCGGGCCTTTGCTCGGGTTCATCACGAGTGTGTTCTGCCCCTCGGCCCGCGTGCGGTAGAAGTCCCACCGCGAGAACTTGTGCTTGTGGCCCATGTACGTCTGGCGCTCGCTGCCGAGATCGATGGCCCAGCGCACGCCGAGGGCCTCGAGAATGAAGCTGCCCAGCTCGATGTGACGATGGCCGTGCCGCTCGTTGTGGCCCGCCTGGATAGCCAGCACCAGAGCATTCGCGTCCTTCCAGGAACTGCGCATAGATGCAGTCTCTGCCCCGCGGAAGCGCTTGTCGAGGGGCAGCGCGGTCACGTCGAAGTCCCGCCCGCTGGGGTCGTACCACAGCAGGTCCGTCACCCGGGCGCGGCGGATGTCCTGGGCGAGCATGCGGTGGCGAAACCACGAGTAGCGCGGCTGGCCGTATCGCCGGCCCATCCAGAAATGCTGGGGTGTGGACATCTGCGTGTGGCCGCAGTCGCCGAAGTTGAAGGAGTAGCCCGTGGCGCCGGACAGGTAGAGCTGGTAGTCGCCGCTCTCGGCGAAGCCGGGGGTCTTGGCGAGGCCGAAGTCCGTGCCGAGCGCCGAGCGGAGCGCGGAGAGGAACACGAGGTTGTACCGCGTGCCGTAGTTCCAGTAGGTCACGCCTTCGGTGCCGGCGCCATCGGGAGCGTAGTGGCCCATGGCGCGGGGGAGCGAGCGAACGGCGTGGTGCAGGATCTCCCCAGCGAGGGCGGGCTCGACGTCGGCCACGGCCAGCGCCCCCATGCCAATACCCCCGTTGCACACTTGGTTCCAGTTGTTCGCGCTCCGCGCCCAGCCGCGGTGTTTGGGGACGTACACTCGGCGCGCCTGCGAAAGGCCCTTCTGCACGATGGCCTTGCGGAGCAGCTCCCGCTGGCTCGGCGACCACTGGTCGTGGAGCCAGTCGTAGCCGATGGCCAACGCGTGGGTCATCTCGGCCGTGTCCAGGAAATGCTTGGGATTCCAGTCCTTGAATCCTGCTGCGGCCTCCAGCTCGGCCCAAGCCCGGGTGACGTGTGGCTTGCTGCCCTCGACCAGGTGCACGAGCGCCAGCAGTCGCACACGAGTGAGCACGCGGCGGCTCACCGACAGGAGCCGTCGGCCGTCGCGGATCGCATACTCGCTCGGCTTCGTCTTGAGCTCCTTCGTGGCCTGCGACTTGACCTGATCGTAGATACGTCGCGCGAAGGGGTCGGACGCGAGCAGGGCGCGCAGCGACTGGATGGCTTTCGCATCGAGCATCAGGCGCGGGTGGCCGGGCCGGAGTGTCTTCAGAATCTGGGCAGGCACGGGCGGCGCGACGCCCGCCCCTCGCGTCGTGGAGACGGCGGCAAGCCCAGCCGCCAGCGCACAAGCCGCCGCCAGCCATCGCCTGAAGCCAGGGAGCGTTCTCATCCTGGTTCCCTTTCCTTGGAAGGTTGGCGGGTACGGGACGGGTCAGTAGCCGCCCGCGGGTTCCTCTCGGTTGGCGGCGCGAAACCCGAGCCGATTGGGCGGCTCGGGCGTGACGCCGAAGATGAACGTCTGGCCCTCACGGAAGGGCGCGGCCAGCTCGAAGTTCTCGTACGACACGCCGCCCGGGATGGCAGCGCGGGTGTTCCAGTACGCGGCGCGGCCGTTCACGCGCGCCACCAGGCCCGGCTGCGCCGGCGCCCGCCAGTACTGTGTGGCCGGCTTGCCGCGGTAGCGCCAGTGGCGTGGCACACCATCGGCATAGGTCGGCTGGTTGGGCCGCGGCTCGTTCGGCGTGGCCGCCACCACCGCCTCACCGTCCACGGTCAGCAGGCGTCTCAGCTCCCACTCGCGATGTGGCATGAACCCCCATGCCCCCGGGCGCGTGTCGGGCCACAGATGGGTGGCGTCCACCACCTTGCCCTTCAGCCACAGGTGGCGCAGCCGCGCGTAGTTGCCCATCGTGGCCGTGAGGACGCAGGCGTCCATTCTCGCGCTGCCTTCCACGGCAAACACCGTGAGGGCGACCTCGTGGGGACGGTCCTGCCGCAGCGTCACCTGCACGACCGGCTCCGCACCGTTGGCGAAACGTTCCACGAACACGAAGAACGTGAGCGTCTCCGTGTCATCGGCGAGGCGGATGATCCTGCCCTTTGCCGGCGAGCCCCGGGGCGTACGGGGCGAAGGCTCCATCCTGTCCGCGGTCCACATGGCCTTGCCGCGCGCGCCGTCGCGCGTGCTGGGCTCCAGTTCGGACAGGCCGCGACGGCGGCCCACCACCGGCTCCACGGCAATGTAGTTGATCATCCGCAACGGCGGATGGCCCAGGTAGGGCGCGTAGATGCGCAGCAGCCCCCGTGGACCGGGCGTGGGCCACAGCCCCACGGCGATTCCGCCCCGGATGCCCCACACGGGCTGGCTGGCGTTGCCATCGGCCGGCACGAGCCACTGGCCACGAACCACCGGCGGCGCGAGGCGCTTTGCAGCGGGCGCACCGTGTGCCTGGGCTGCGGCGAACACGAAGGTGAGAAGCAGGACCATGGCCGTCTTCATCTGTACCAGGATCATATGCGCATCCTGCCAGGCGATCAACAGGCGAGGCCCGGCCGAACCGTCTTGACAGGCCACGCCACCGCCCGTAACATACAAGCGGTCGCTCGGCGCACCCCCGTTCGGAGATGCCATGGCACAGCCAGCCAAGAAGAAGGGCGAAGACTTTGCTGCCGCGCTCGCGCGCTTCCAGGAGCAATACAGCCTCATGCTCCAGGAGATGAGCAAGGCCATCATCGGCCAGCGGCGGGTGCTGCGCGAGATGCTCGCCGCCGTTTTCTGCCGCGCCCACTGCCTGCTGGTGGGCGTGCCCGGCCTGGCCAAGACCCTCATGGTGCGCGCCCTCGCCGACGTGCTGGCGCTCAAGTTCAAGCGCATCCAGTTCACCCCCGACCTGATGCCGAGCGACATCACGGGCACCAACGTGCTCGAGGACGCCGACGGCAAGCGGCGGTTCGAGTTTCTCCGCGGCCCCATCTTCGCCCACGTGATTCTCGCCGACGAGATCAACCGCACGCCGCCCAAGACCCAGGCCGCGCTCCTCGAAGCCATGCAGGAGCGGCAGGTGAGCGTGGGCGACCAGACCTATCTCCTCGAAGAGCCCTTCTTCGTCATCGCTACGCAGAACCCCATCGAGCAGGAGGGCACCTACCCCCTGCCCGAGGCCCAGCTCGACCGCTTCATGTTCAACATCCACGTGGACTACCCCAACGCCGAGGAAGAAGAAGAGATCATCCGCTACATCACCCTCGGCACTTACCCTCGGCTGCGCGCCGTGCTCAGCCGCGAAGACATCCTGGCGCTTCAGGAGATCGTGGGCCGTGTGATGGTGAGCGACCACGTGATCCGCTACGCCAGTCGCCTGGTGCGCACCACCCGGCCCAAGGGCGAGGAAGCGCCGAAGTTCATCCGCCAGTTTGTCGACTGGGGCGCCGGCCCCCGCGCCGGCCAGGCGCTCATCATGGGCGGCCGCGCCATGGCCATGATCGACGGCCGGCCCAACGTGTCGTGCGACGACGTGCGCGACGTGGCCGTGCCCGTGCTCCGCCACCGCATGGCCCCCAACTTCCAGGCCCAGGCCGAAGGCATCGACAGCGTGGAACTCATCCGCCGCCTCCTGAAGGAAGTGCCCGAGCCCAGGGTCGAAGCATCGTAGGGTTCCCCCCCGGCTGGACGCCATGCACAACCGAATCACCATGACGCTTCCGTGGGCGCTCATCGCGCTCCTGCTCGCCACATCGCCTGTGGGCGCGGACTCCTTTGCGAATAAGAAGACGGGCCAGACCGTCCAGGGCCGCCTGCTGGGCACCATCAGCCGCGACGGCGAAGACGTGTTCTTCGTCAAGACCGACGACGGCAGGCGCCTCTATCTGCCCATGGGCCAATGGACGGCGAAGAAGAGCGCCGCTCCGCCGTCGCCCAAAGCCAGGCCGACGACCAAGCCCAGCCCGGTCGTCTACCGAGGGAAGGAACGCTCCGAGGCGTGGGTGGACGAGCAGTCTGCCGCCTTCCAGCGGAAGCTCGCCGTGGTGGACGGGCAGATCGTGGACCTCACCGACACCCAGCACTTTCAGGCGGCGGTGGAGGTGGGCGACGCGTGCAGCATCCGCGGCACGGTGGTGCGGGCGCTCGGCAAGGGCGACGCGTTGGTGCGTCTCCACCAGCATGAGGTGCCAGTGCCCAGCCGCTACGCGCGAGCCTTCTGGCCCTACACCGCGCCCATGGTGAAGTCGCCGAAGGGCCAGGTGGTGCGCCTCCGGGAACGGAGCGTCCCGTCCGACGGCGATGTCGTGCGCCGCATCATGGCCGTGGGCACTTGCGAGGTGGACGGCCACACGGTGGTGGACTGCCGGCCGCTGCGCTACGGTCTGCCGCCGCTCACGCGGGAGCAGTTTCTCCTCGTGCTGCGGGTGGGCCTGCCGCTGAGCACGTGGGAGCGCGGCTATCTGCTCAAGCGCTACCGCAGTCTGGTGCTTGACCCCCGCAAGCGCATGGACCCCCGCAAGAAGCCAAAGGGCCGTGGTGCATCGGTCTACCTCGTGTTCTCCACCACGCGGACGCACGCGGACGAGATGCACTCCCTCGGCTTGTACCGGCGCGTCGTGCCGTGACGCACGAGCCGGCAGACCCATCGAGGGGCCCGAGCGTGCCCACCCCGCCCATGACCCACTACGACGTGCTCGGCGTTGCCCCCACGGCAACGGCCGACGAGGTGCGGCGCGCCTTCCACCGCCTGGCGAAGCAGTGGCACCCCGACCGCAACCAGGACAATCCTGCGGCGGCGGAGGCAAGGTTCCGCGAGATCCAGCAGGCCTGGGAGACCCTCGACGATGCAGAGCAGCGCGGCGAGTATGACCTGAAGGTCGGCCTGCGCCGGCGTCACCGCCGACCGCGCCGGCGGGGTCGGGCGTGGATTGTGTCGGATGGGGAGGGGCCGGCGGAGGCGTGGCAACTGCCGCAGTTCTGGCTGGCCGTTCTCGGCGTGGTGTTCCTCGCGGTCGTGGCGGGCATCGTTGCGTGGCGTGCGGGCGTGTTCGCCAGGCGGGCGGCAGGGCCGGCGCCGGCCCTTCGGCCGGCGGTGCGGGTGGAGTTCGCCGTGCTCGACGGGCTCTGTCCCGAGGGGCTTCGGTTCGTCGAGGTGGCGCCGAGCGGTGGGGCCTCGGTGCGGGCGCACCTGTTTCGCGAGCTGCCGTTCGACACGCGTCCGGTGGGCGGCGGCGAGACGATGAGGGGCTTCCGGGCGACGGTGAGGCCCGATGGCTCCGGCGTGGTGGAGACCTACCGCGTGCACGACCCGGGCACGGGCGAGGTGTTCGAGATCGGCGAGGTGGCGATCACCCGAGGCGAGAATGGAGCGTGGGGGTTAGCGGAGACAGGGCGCCTGCGCATTCGGGAAGCTCTGGAGGCGAAGCTCGGCTTCCGCTTGCGCGCCGGTTCTCCCTAGCCGCACAGGCGCAGCAGCAGGTGTTCGAGGGTGTCGCGCGGGGGCCGGGCGCTGGTCTTGGTGTCGATGTCGGCATCGACCAGCAGGTCGAAGCCGCGGAGCAGTTCGGCCCGGCTGCGCTGGCCGGCCTGGCGGAGGAGCTGGTCGAGGAAGTAGCCCTGGCTCATGCGAAGGGTCTTGGCGATCTTCCCCTGGGGGGCGCCGGCGTCGAGCAGCGTGCGAGCGTTGATGAGGCGTTCCATGGCCCATCGGACCATGCTGATGATGTAGTTGGGCTCGTTGTTTTGCTCGAGGAGGTTGTCGAGCACGCGGAGGGCCTTGGCGGGGTCGCGGGTGCCGACGGCGTCGGTGAGGCGGAAGATGGTGGTGACGGGGAGGTCTTCGACGAGGGCGTCGACGTCGGCTTCGGTGATGGCGTCGCGATCGCCGATGTAGAGGGCCAGCTTGGCGAGAGTCTGGTCGAGGACGGGCAGGTTGACCCCCACGCATTCGGCGAGGCGGTTGGCGGCTCGGCCGTCGAGGCGCTTGTCGTGGGCGCGGGCGCGGAAGGCGATCCAGCCGGGCAGGTCGCGGTCGCGAGGGGCCTGGCAGGCGATGGCCATGCCCACCTTGCGGACGGCCTTGCCGAGGCGGGTGTTCCGGGGCAGGCTCTTGGCCACGAGGGCGAGGACGCCGGCCTTGGAGGGCTTGTCGAGGTAGCCCACGAGCGCCTCGGCCGAGCGGCTGAGCCATTGGGCCGTGTCTTCGAGCACCACGAGGCGGAGCGGGGCGAGGAACGACCGGGTGCGCAGCTCGTCGAAAAGCTCGGCGGGGGAGGGGATGTCGTTGCCCGAGTACTGGCTGAGGGCCATGTCGGGCGGTGTGTCTTTGAGGATGGCCTTGCGCAGTGCGGCGATGGCTTGGCCGCGGGCGAAAGGCTCCTCGCCGGTGATGCCGTAGACGGGCAGCGGCTCGTCGTCGGCGAGGTGCGTGGCGAGGTCCTGGTAGTCGGGTTCGGGGGCGCGTCTGGCCACGGGGATGCCCTAGAGGATGATCTTCTGGTTCTTGTGGTCGAAGCGGGCCACCTTGTTTTCGCGGTGCGAGAGGATGGCCATGTTGAGCGGCGCCTGCACCTTGGCCGCCATGGACACGGGGCTGAGCGGCTGCTGGCGCGTCTTCACGCATTCGAGAAGGTTCGTCCACAGCAGGCCGGTGTTGCCCATACCCGACCATTTGATGGTGTGGGAGGGCTCCTTGGCCTTGTGGGGCGTGATGACGATGCCCTGACGCTCGAAGGTGCAGATACCGTTTGTGCCCCGGAGGATGGTGTCGGCCACCACGCCGCCGCCGGCGGGGTGGCGCAGGGGGGTGGCGTTGGAGAGGGAGTTGGCGAGCACGATGCTCGGGCCGCCGGGGTAGTCGATGATCATGTTGCACTGGTCGGGCACTTCGCGCAGGCCGCCGTACTGGAACATGCCGCCGCCACCGAGCACGCGGTCGGGGTAGCCGAGCTCCAGCACGCGGAACACGGGCGTGAACACGTGCACCAGCAGGTCGGTGGAGGGGCCGCCGGCGTAATCCCAGAAGAGCCGCCAGCGGAAGAAGCGGTCGGCGCTGAAGGGCACCCTGGGCGCGTCGCCGAGGAACTGGCCCCAATCGAGGTCGGGGCCGGGCTTGGCGTTGCGGTCGGGCACACCCATGCCGGCCTCACCCCAATCGCCTCGGCGGAAGAAGCCGGCCTGGGCGTGTACCACCTTGCCGATGATGCCCTGCTTGATCAGCTCGGCGGCCTGGGCGTGGGCGCTGCCGGCCATGTACTGGGTGCCCACCTGCACGATGCGCTGGCGCTGGGCGGCGTCCTGGGCGAGCTGGCGTGCGAGGTCGAACTGGGTCCAGTGGGTCAGCGGCTTCTCGCAATACACGTCTTTGCCGGCGCGGACGGCGTTGATGGCCTGCGGGGCGTGATGGCGGTCGGGCGAGGCGATGCACACCACGTCCACGTTGGGGTCCTCGAGCAGCTCGCGGTGGTCGCGGTAGGGCTTGCCGCCGGTGCGTTTGGCCGCGGCGCGGACGCGCGGGCCGTAGACGTCGCACACGGCCACGGGCTCCACCGCCTGCCCCTGCTCCTTGAGATGGAGCACGATGCCCATGTGGGCGCCGCAGCGGCCGCCGGTGCCGATGAAGCCCACGCCGATGCGGTCGTTGGCCCCCTTGGCCCCCTCGGCGGCGAGGGTGAAGGCCGGCTTCAGCGCCACGGCCCCCGCAACGGCCCCGAGGCCAGTGAGGAACCGGCGGCGCCCCAGGCGCGACGTGGTCTTGCTGCTTGGCATGTGCAGGGCCTCCGCGACGTGTGTTTCACCCCAGTGGCGTTGCCGCCGTGCCCGATGGCACGACACCGTTATAGTGCCAAGCGACGTGGGAGTCAACCTGCGAACGGCTGTCGGCTGCCAGGAGGGAACGCGGCGTGGGGACACACCGCCCACGAAGAGGGGCGGCTTCGGGTGCCGGGGGTTGGGGGTTGGAGAGACCGCGTGAACGCGGGACTCCGAACGCAGAGACTCTGGCTTGGTTGGGAGTCCCGCCTTCAGGCGGTCCGTGTGGGCGGGATGTCCCCATCCCGCGTCTCGAGCAACTACGGAGCAACAGCAAAGCAACTCGGAGCGTTTTTCGCCACTTTTTTTCATCGCTGTAAGTCGCCGCCACACATAGCGTTCGGCCGATCTGGCCTTCGAGTTGCTCCGGCGGGAACTTCGGCAGCGAGCGACTCGCCGCATTAAGTAGGGGGAGAGATCCCCGGCGGCACCGGCTCAATGCGGTGCCGCCACGTCGGCAGTCGCTCGGGCCGTCCCGGCTTCGCCCGGCGTGGGAGGTCTCCCCGTCCACGGTTCCGACCTTGCCGGCGTCCGCCTATGACTTGCCTTTACAGGCGGTTCCAAGCCAAACGTCGCGGGCCACAAAGGGGCTCGGGGCGCGGGCCGGGAAGGGGCGCGTGGGCCAGCGGTGCACCGCTGCCGCGCTCTTTGACAATCCGGTAAGACGGGAAGGGGGAAAGTGAAGGGGGAAGCGAACGCGTGACGCGTGATCGGAGAAGCGAAGGCGCAACCCGATTGGCGTCTGTGCGGGCGGGCCGTTTTCGTGGGCTGCGTAGCCTCGGCGAAGCAGGCTGCCCCGCGTTTGCTTCTTCCCCTTTCACCCTCCCTTTCCCTTTCACCTTCACTCGCCGCCTCGGCGGGGCGCGGTTCTTGACGCCGCTCGTGCCGTGGCGTATGCTACCGCACGCCAGCCGCCGTGGATACAAGGAGCCGAGCGTGGAGCATCTGCCCGTCTTCATGGTGCGGGACAGCCTGGACGACGTGCCGCAGTTCGACCTGCCGGCGCCGTTTGCCGTGCGCCGCTACCGGCCCGGCGACGCGGCGACGTGGCTGCGGATTCAGAAGGCGTCGGACCGCTACAGCATCTTCCCCTACGAGAAGTTCGCCCAGCAGTTCGGCGCCGACGATGGTGTGCTGGCCGAGCGCCAGCTCTTCCTGTGCGACGGCGAGGGCCGCGAGGTCGGCACCGTGACGGCCTGGTTTGCCGATCACCGCGGCGTGCCCCACGGGCGCATCCACTGGGTGGCCATCGTGCCCGACATGCAGGGCCGCGGCCTGGCCAAGCCCATGCTCGGCGCCGCGTGCAGCCGCCTGCGCGAGCTGGGCCACCCCCGCGCCTTCCTCGACAGCCAGACCATGCGCGTGCCCGCCCTCAACCTCTACCTCAAGTTTGGCTTCCGCCCCGACATCCGCCACGACGACGACCTCCGCGCGTGGCGGCTCGTGGGACCCCACCTGAAGCCCACCTACTGGCAGTGGGCCGTGGCTTGCGTTCCCGAGTTGGCTTGACCGCGGCAGGCGGGCCGCGGGCCAGCTTCACCGTTGGTTGACATGCGGGGGCGGTGTACTGTAATCTCGATGGGCAGAACCCGTCACCCTCCCCCCCCTCGCAGCGGCACAGATAGGGCTTGCACATGGAGAATCGTGGCCACGCGGCCCCCGGCATTCGCGCCTTCCCGCTGGCGATCATCGCGCTGCTGCTGATCGTGCCCTTCCTGAATCTCGAATTCACCTTCTATCGCATGACCCTCAAGCTGTTCGTCTTCCAGACGGCGGTGACGCTGCTGTGGTGCGCTCTGGGCATCCAGTGGGTCTCGGGGCCGCGCCGCGCGCTGGGGTGGCCGGCGTGGTGGCTGGTGGCGCCGCTGGCGGCGCGGGTGGTGTGGGGCGCGCTCACGCGGTTGTGGTCGCCGCAGCCGGGGCTGGCGGCAGGTTGGGTGGTGCAGGGCGCCTACGGGCTGGCGGGCGCCGTGGGGCTGAGCCTGCTGCTGCGCGAGCGCGAGGCGCGCGAGATGACCGTCAAGGCGGCCGGCGCCGTGGCGTTTGTGCTGGCGCTGTGGATGGTCGTGGCGTTCGAGTACCGCGCGGCGGGGTTTTTCGGCGACCGCGACCTCGTGGGACGCGACGTGGGCGCGGCCTTCCTCCTGATTCCCACGCTGGTGGCCGCGGCGGCGCTCTACGGCAGCCGCCGTGCCGACGACGAAGAAGAACGCGACTACCGCACCGTGCTCTCGGCGGCCGTGCTGCTGGTGGTGCTGCTGGCGGCGGGCCTCCGTGCAAGCGTGGCGGCGTGGCTCACCGGCCTGGGCATCGGCGTGGCCGTGGTGGTGTGGCTGCTGCTGCCGCGCTGGCGCATCCTGGCGCCGCTGGTGGCCGCTCTCGTGGTGGTGGTGGCGGCGCAGCGCGAGGCGACCCAGGCCCAGTGGACCCAGGGCGAGTTTGTGGATACCTACGCCGCCCGGCAGGCGCGGCTGGACCGCGCCGACCGCCAGTTGTGGAGGAGCCAGCCGCTCCTCCAGCGCCTCGCGGGCAGCGGCGTGGGCACGTTTTTCGTCGCCTACGACCACAGCCGCCCGCTCGACACGTTTGCCGCGCTGCGGGGCGACGGCCTCATCGACCACGCGCGCCGCCAGGTGAGCGAGGTGCTCTTCGAGCGCGGCATCGTGGGCGTGCTGCTGGCGCTGGCCGCCGGCGCGGCCTGCGTGGCGGCGGGGGTGATGTGCTCGCGGCGGGCACGGGACGAGTTGGACTCGGTCCTCGGCGCGGGCCTCGGCGCGGGCGTGCTGGCCTTGGGCGTCTTCGCCTGTGCGTCCAACGGCGCCATCGGTTTCGGCGCCAGCATGATGTTCTGGATCGGCGTGGGCGTTCTGGGCTCGCTCACGGCGCTCTACGGGCGCGAGGCCGGCCTGGGGCACTCGACGGAGGAAGAGGCCTATCGCACGGAGCGGCGGCCGACGCGCCGTGGCGGGCGCCTGGCGGTCTGTGTGGGCGGCGGCGTGGTGGCGGTGGTGCTGTGGTTTGCCGTCGGCGCCCAGCCGTTCCTGGCCGAAGTGCGCCTGCGCGAGGGCGTGGAAGAGCACACTGCCCTCACGGCCCTCATCAAGCAATACAAGCGGCTGATCGAGCGGAGGGACGAGTTCTCACCCAACGAGTTGCGCTATCTGGCGCTGCGACGCGAGGCCCGCACCCGCCCCGCCGCGGCCGCCGAGGCCGAGGCCCTCGCACAGAAGCTGCCGCGCAAGCTGGTCGAGCGCCTCGAGGCGTTCATCGAATCCGTGCAAGTCGGCCGCATCGGCCTGCTCGAATCGGCCCGGCGCACCCGCGAGCAGTTCCTCCAGGCCGCGCGCCTGAGCCTGGGCGACCGCGTGTGGCTCACCGCGCAGGTCAACCTGCTGCGGTATGCGATCGACCGTTTCGCCATGGACGCCAGGAACCGCGAGGAAGTCCTGGGCATTGCCGAGCGTGTGGAGGGCTCCTGCGGCCCCCTGTTCACCCTCGACGTGGAGGTGGCCCGCTTCCAGCTCGCCACCGGCCAATTCGACGATGCACACAGACGGTTCCGCCGCTACGCCCGCAAGAACCCCTTTGCAGCGACCGATGCCCTCAAGCGCTCGAACACCGACGTGTATCGCTACTGGGCGATGATGATCGCCATCCGCCATCAGGCCGGCGACCCGCGCGCCGTGGCATGGGCGCAGGACTTCGAGGACGCTGCCCGTCGCGGCATCCGGTTCGACGGCTCCCGCTACGCGCTGCTCATGCACTGGGGCAAGCTGCTCTACCAGCTTGGTCGCACGGAAGAGGCATACACGCACATGTACCGCGCGCTCGATGTCATCGAGGGCCAGTTGGCCTACCGCCGCCCCCGGATGATGCAGGCCGATCTGCTGCTCGACGCGGCGGCCGCGGCGCTGCCCTGGGACCCCGAGATGGCGCTCGGCCTGGCGGGCCAAGTGTTCATGATCGGCATCGACCCGGCCAAGCCCGAGAACGCGCGGCTCGTGCAGCGTGCCCTCGCGATCATCCGCGTCGTGGGGCCGCCCCCGCCGCCGCGCCGCCGCTCCCGCCCGGCCAACTTGCCCACGATGCGGCCCAAGGGTGGGGCCGCCGGCGCTGACGCCGACGCCCAAGCCCCATAGGACAGATACGACGGATATGACCGATAGGACGCAGGCCGTCCGCGCGGCGCGCGAGGCGACGCGAGAGGCGGGGGCTGTCGGCCGCAGGTCGCGCCAGATTGCTCCCCATTCCCGGACCGCGCAAAGCAAGTGATGTAATGCAGACCTGACCCCGTTCCCCTCGATCGCTTCTGGGCTCTGCGTTCCGGGGCATCGCTTACTCGGCGGCCTGTTCGCCGGCGAGGCAATGCGCTCGGAGAATCTCCTTGGCGGCTTTGCCGGCGAGGTAGTTCAGGAAAGCCCGAGCGCGCGCCTGGTCAGGGCTGGACTTGAGGGTGGCGATCAGAAGCGGGTCGATGATGTTCTGTTCCTGAGGGATGGCGATGACGTCGAGGTCCTTGCGCCCGGACTCGATGATGGCGCACCGCCACGTGATCGCGGCGTGGGCCTTCCCAGCTACCAGCGGGTTCAAGACGCCCGTCCTGTTGCCCGTGCGTATGGTCATGTTGGGCTTCACCGTGCCATCGAGCTTGTTCTTGTGGATGATGGCGAGGGCGACGTTGCCAATGCACGTCGAGGGGTACGCGACGACGAGGCCCTTGCGAGAGAGCTCAGCGAGGGAGCGGATCTTGTGGGGATTGCCTTTCATCACGGCAATGATGGGGACGACGCGCCCGATGCGCTGAGGTGCCGAGTCCAGGAGGCCATCCTCCCTGGCTTTGGCCATGCTGGCGCGGCTGGTGGTGAGGTACAGATCGCCCTCCTTGAGCGACTGCGCGGTCGGCGTGAAATGATCCCGACAGTGCAGCGGGAGTTGCAGCGAGATGCCGGCCTGCTTCTGGTAGTGGCGGCCGATGGCGCGGAAGCCGTGGGCCGCATGGTAGACGCAGTAGATGCGCAGGGGCCGCTCGCCCGCCTGAGCCATGGGGCACGAGAGGATAGGCAGAAGCAGCGCGACCAACAGGATGATGAGGAGTTCAATGTTCTTCACGGCTCTGTTCTCCCTGAAACATACAAGTTCGAGGACACCATACTTCGTTCCTCCTGGCCTCTCGCACGGCGTTGACGGCTGCGTGCAGCAAGCAGGGTATCACTGCGGCGCGGGGGAGTCAAGAGCTTGCTCGGAGATGAGGGGGCCGAGACGATGGGAGGCGTCGAAGATGTCCAGTCCCCGCGGAGCCGAAGGGCTGAGCGGCTGGCCGTGCAGCGGGCAAATGCGGCTTGACACCTGCTCAACCTGCCATATAATAAGAACTTACTATATGCTGGCTCGTCACTCGGAGGCCGCCCGTGCCACTCGACGACCTCACCAAGGGGATTGTGCGCTCCAACCCGGTCTTCGTGCTGCTGCTGGGCATCTGCCCCACGTTGGCCACGAGCGGGTCGCTCCAGACGGCGCTTGCCATGGGGCTGGCGGCCACGTTCGTCCTCGTGTCGTCCAACATCGTCGTCTCCACCATCCGCGGCGCCATCCCCAAGGGCGTGCGCATCCCGTGCTACATCGTCATCATCGCCACGTTCGTCACCATGGCCGACCTGTTCCTCCAGGGCTACGCGCCCGGTGTGAGCGAGGAGATCGGCATCTTCATTCCGCTCATCGTGGTCAACTGCATCATCCTCGGCCGTGCCGAGGCCTTCGCATCGAAGAATGGGGTCGGCGCGTCGGCCCTCGACGGCATCGGCATGGGCCTGGGCTTCACGGGCGCGTTGCTCCTGGTGTCGTTCATCCGCGAGCTGGTGGGCAAGGGCACCCTGTGGGGCCACCCGGTGCTGCCCGGCTACAATCCCATCGCCGTCATCGCCTCGGCGCCCGGAGCCTTCCTGGTGCTGGGCTTCCTGCTCGGACTCTTCAACTGGCTCGGCGCCCTGCGGAAGGCACAGTAGAGCAGCCATGGAACGCCTGTTCGCCATCATCGTCGGCAACATCCTGGTCACGAACTTCGTGCTGGCGCGCTTCCTGGGCCTGTGCCCGTTCATCGGCGTGTCGAAGAAGACCAGCTCCGCCTTCGGCATGGGCATGGCCGTCACGTTTGTCATGACCATCGCCTCGTTCGTGTCGTACCTGCTCTACGCCTACGTGCTGAAGGCCAACGCGCCGATGTTGGTGGCTCTGCTGGGCGGCGAGAGCGAGACCGCCCGACGGGGGCTCGAGACGGCGTTGCGCACGGTGAGCTACATTCTGGTCATCGCCTCGCTGGTGCAGTTCGTCGAGATGTTCCTGCGCAAAGCGGCCCCCGCGCTCTACCGGGCGCTGGGCATCTACCTGCCGCTGATCACCACCAACTGCGCGGTGATGGGCGTGGCACTGCTGAACACCACCGACGCCCCGACGCCGCTCGCCCTGGGCGAGGCCGTGCTTCAGGGCTTCTGCGCGGGGGTCGGGTTCACCTTGGCTATGTTGCTCATGTCGGGCATTCGCGAGCGCCTGGAGTTGATGGCCGTGCCGAAGCCGCTCCAGGGCGTTCCCATTGCGTTCGTATGCACGGGGCTCATCGCCCTGGCTTTCCTCGGCTTTGCTGGGATGGTGTAATCTCATGAGAAAGACTGCACTGGCTCCGACCGTGTTCCTGGCGGCTGTCTTGTTGGTGGCCGGGCTCCCTCCCCTGACGGGCACCGCGCGTGGCCAGGAGGCCGCGCCCCAGTGGGCGCTCGTGTTCGAGAACGACACGCCCCGGGCCCTCGTGCTCCCCGGCCCCGTCGACGGCCTCACATACTACTGGTACGTCGTCTACCGGGTGAAGAACCCGACGAAGATGGCCGTGCCGACTCGAATCGAGGTGGGCCTCGAGCTCACCATCAAGAAAGAGACGGCCGTGTTCGAAGACGTGCACGACATCGTGGCCGAGGGCCACATCGAGAAGAAGATCATCGAGCGGCCGCTGCTCAACTGGAGCGAGATGGCCTCCAAGAAAGCCGGCCCCCTCGAGCCGGGGAAGAGCCGCGAGTGTGTGGCCATCTTCCGCGTGGGCAGCCGGGCCGCTGAGTTCGACACGATGCGCCTCATCTTCCGCGGCCTCGCCGCACGCACCCAGCTTGGCCGCGAAGGCAACGTGCAGAAGTTCCGCGAACGCATCCTCAACCTCGACTACGACTACGTGGACAGCCGCTGGGCCGACACGAAGGAGCTGAAGTACAACGACGAGCGATGGGTGGTGAAGACCACCACACTCGCCGACCGCGTGGACGCCAACCAGCAGGCCGTGGACGAAAGCGCCGAGCGGCTCAAAAAGCTCCGCGAGCGCATCGAGAAGCTCCGCAAGAACGCCCCGAAAGACGTGCCGAAGGCGCCGGGCAAGTCGTCCGCCGCGCCCGCTCAGGGCGGCATCCTGGGCGCGGCACAGGGCATCGGGCTTCCCGCACCACAGCTCGTGCAGGCCCTGCGGCAAAAGGCCAGCAAGCACGCGAGCGTGCGGCTGGCCTTCACGCAAGCCGTGGGCGGCCCCCAGGGGCGCCGCCAGCAGTCCACCGGCATCGCCTACCTGCGTGGCGATGGGCGCTTTGCCACCGAACGCTCGATCGACGTGGGCACACCCCGTGCTCTCAAGGAACTCCGCGTGTTCGATGGCAAGTCGCTCTGGATCCACACGGCCACTCGCGAGCTGGGCGATGGCGTGCGCCGCTGGGACGCGGCGGCGACGAAGAAGGAATGGCGCACCGTGGCCAGCCGCGGCGAGGTGAGCTTCGCCACGGTGGTCAACCCGCTGAAGGCCTGGTGCCTCTTCGGCGGCTCCCTGGTGCGCCTGGGCGTCGAGCAGCTCGACGGCAAGGCCGCCCATGTGCTGGAGGCGCGCCCCGACGCCAGCCTCCAGGCCGTCCTCGGTGGCCCCCTCGCGGGCGACCTGCTGGGGCACACCGGCGGGCGGCGCTTCCGCTTCTGGATCGACGCCGACAGTGGTATCCAGCTCCGCATGCGGGTCTACGACGCGGCCGGCGCCGTGGTGGCCACCCTCGAGTGCTCCGACACCGAACTCGACGCCGACCTGCCCGCCAGCCGCTTTGCCTTCGCGGCACCCAAGGGCGTGAAGGTGATCGACATGAACGCCCTCATGGCCGCCAACGACAAGCCGTAAGGCAGACGCCCCGCCGCGCTGGCCTGCCGCCTTGCCCGCCACCCGAAGAGGCTGGCGGGCGTTTCTCTATCGCACGCTTCTGAAGGGACGGTGCGTGGTGCTGCGCCTGAGCAAACGCCGCATCTACGAAATCGTCGAGAAGGCCGAGCCGGGCGACCGCGCGAGCTGGGTCTTCGACGTGTGCATCCTCACCCTCATCGTCCTCAACATCGTGGCGCTGTGTCTTGAGACGGTGGAGTCGATCCGCGAGAGCGCCGGGTGGCTCTTCCAGGGCTTCGAGACGCTCTCCGTCATCGTCTTCAGCCTGGAATACGTGCTGCGGCTGTGGTCGGTCACGTCGGGGCATGCGTATCGGCAGCGCGTGTGGGGCCGCGTGCGATTCGCCCTCACGCCGCTGGCACTCATCGACCTGCTGGCCGTGCTGCCGTGGTACCTGCCGTTCTTCGGGGTGGACCTGCGGTTCGTGCGTGGCGCGCGGATGTTCCGCCTGCTGCGTGTCGCCAAGTTCAGCCGCTACTCGCGGGCCATCCACACGTTCGGGCGGGTGTTCTACGCCAAGAAGGAAGAGCTCACGCTGGCCTTGTCGGTGCTGCTCCTGCTGCTGCTGTCCGCGGCATCGCTCATGTACTTCGCTGAGAACGCCGCGCAGCCCGAGGCGTTCTCCAGCATCCCGGCGTCCATGTGGTGGGCGGTGGCCACGCTGAGCACGGTGGGCTACGGCGACGTGTATCCCATCACCACCATCGGCAAGGTGATCGCCTCGGTCATCGCCTTCCTGGGCGTCGCGGTGTTCGCCATCCCCACGGGCATCGTGGGCGCCGGCTTCGTGGAAGCGCTCCAGAAGCAACGCGGGGAGCGCAAGACCTGCCCGCACTGCGGCGAGCCCCTCGACCCATAGCCGTCCCCGGCCCGCTCCCCCTGATCTCCTCTACTCCTACCCCTACTCCTACTCCAACACCAGCCGCCCAAAGGGCTCGGCGTCTTTGGGGCCGCACACACCGGGGGTGTATTCCATCCAGCCTCGGAAGCCCTCGCCATCGGCATCGTTCACCGTGAAGCTCCAGCCGAGGCTCGCGCCCTTCTCGGGCCGCCACGGCCCGAGCGCCGCCCAGGGGATGGCCGCCTCGTAGGCCAGGCCGCCCTTGGCCCTCTTCACCGCCACCTGCGCCACCTTGATCACGGCCGGCGCCGGCATCCAGCGGAACACCTGGGGGCCGGCCGGCGCGAGAGCCAGGCCAAACTCCACCACGCCATCGTAGCCTGAGGCCTTCCGTGGCGGGCCGGGGCAGAGCGCCACCTGAATGCAGTCGCCCTGCCAGATGGGGTGGCCGCTTTGCTTCTGCTCGAACACGTCGTCGCGCACGTCGGTCGCGATGAAGAGACGGTCGGCGTTCCATCCCGCCCACAGCTTGGCCGAGCAATCAGCGGGGCCTTTCCACTTGGGGATCTTCACGTGCGGCGGCCCATCCACGACGATGGGCGCGAAGGGCTGCCAGTCCGCCAGGTCGCCGTCGATGGTCGGCGCGCCGTTGCGGTGGGGAGCCTTGGCCTGGGGCCGGGGCGGCTGCACGTCGATGTGTTCTTCGGCCTCGGCGTCCACCACGCCGGCGCTGATGCGCGTCCTCCCGATGATGGCGTCGCGCGGCACGTGACACAGGAACGTCACCACCCGCGTCTCGCCGGGCTGCATGTGCGGCAGCCGCAGGCGCCGCCCCGGCTCCACCTGCCAGCCCGCCGGCACCCGTAGCGCGATGGTGGGCGAGGCGGCCGGGGCACGGTGTCGCGTAACGGAGACGATGACGCCGCAGGTCTCCCCGGCCCGGAGGGTGTTGGCGACGCGAAGGCGCAGGCTGGTGGGTGGCAGGACGGGCTCGGCTGGCGGGGGCCCGCTGCTCTTGCGTTCCGCCGCCACGGCGGCGAGGGCCGCTTCGCGCGACGGGGCGGGCCGCGCGGTGAGGACGAGGATGTCGCGCGGGGCGAGCACCAGCTTCAGGGGCTGCGAGGGATCGTCCACGTAGGCGTGAGACCGAGCGCCTTCGGGCGTGATGCGCGCGACGAGGGATGGCGCTTTGCCGGCACCCAGCAGGCTCTGAGTGGGAATACGGAACACGTGCGTTTGGTCGTCCCAGTTGGTCATGGCGATGGCTAGCCGGCCGTCGCGGGCGCGCCAGAGGGTAGCCATGACGGCGGGGAGGGCGGCCTTGTGGGCCGTGCGGCGGCCCCAGGCGACCTCGATCTCGGGTATGTCGTTCAGCGGCTTCACCTCGCCGAGCAGCTCGCCGTCGAGCATGAAGTCGCGCGCGGCCAGGCGGTGGGCCGCGAGGTCCTTGAGGTATTGCGCCTTGGCTCGATGTCGCGGCTCAAGCAGCTCGAAGCCCATCCAGCCGAGCTGGCAACCCCAGAGCCAGTCGCGGCCCTGGCTCATGGCGAAGGCAGTGAGCTTGTCGCCCACGGCGCTGGGGCTGGAGAAGTAGACGGTGTGGCCGCTGTAGACGGCGGGGAGCATGGGGATTTCGTGGTCGTAGCGGGGGTTCCACGTGAGGAAGGCGTCCACGCCGTCCATGTAGCACTCGGTGTTGTTCTCGGTGGTGATGGTCACGTCGCGGCCGTCGGCGTGTGCGATCTGCTGGATGCGGTCGAGCATCACGCGGTAGCCGTCCACCCACCACGAGCCGCCGCCGAGGGGGTGGCCGTGGCTCTTGTCGTAGCATAGCTTGGCGCCGGCCGCGGCGATCTGGTCGATGTAGATGGCGTTCACCTTCTCGTCCACGATCAGGCGGCGGCAGATTTCCACCACCTTGTCCTGCCAGAACTTCGTGGCGGGGCACATGACGGCGAGCTTGCGGCCGGAGCCGTACTGCTCCAGATAGGGCTTGCCGGCGGGGTCTTTGCACGCGAAGGGGAGGGCGGCCTTGAAGTTGTCGTTACCGCTGTCCCACAGGCGGCCGTTGATGTAGGGCATGGCCACCATGCCGGCGTCGGCGAGCTGCTTGACGCCGGCGGCGAAGCCGGGCTTGGTGGGGAAGTAATTGGGGTAGTAGGTGTCGAAGGGGATTTCGTGCCAGTTGTACCAGTGGATGCCGATGGGCACGGGGGCGAAGAGCTTGGCGGCCTCGTGCATCTTGGGCACCACGGCCTTGGCGTGTCCGCCGTTGAGCATCCAGAGGCCCAGGTCGCGGAGCTTCCTGGGCGTGCTCTTGCGGGAGGCGAGGGGGCCTTTCTTTGTCCACGGCGCCTCCTTGAGCGCCCACTGGCGGTAGAGCTTGGCGCCGCCCCACCAGTCGCCCTGGTAGGCGCCGACGGCGATGGGGAAGGGTTGTGCATAGCCGTTGCCGGCCATGCCCTGGTTGGGCGCGTGCATCTGGAAGTGGAACTCGCCGAGGGGCGAGAGCGAGAAGCGCTTGGGCATGGCCTGCGGGTCGTGGCAGGCCAGGTAGAGGCCGCGTTCCCCCCAGTTGGCCGTGACGAACTGCATCGGCCACTGGCACGAGGGGTAGAACCCCGCCTGGCGGTGCTTGCAGTCGCGATACAGCATGCCCCAGTTGCTGCGGGGCACACCCACGTCGGGACGCTCGGCCGGTCCCACGTTGGCCATCACGGGGAAGAAGACGTCCCACACGCCGTACCGCTTGCCGCGGTCGTCCACCTGGATGCGCCACTGGGAAAGGTGGGAGCGCGGGGGCAGCGTGACAGTGGCCGTTATGTCCACCGCCGCGGGCTCATCGGGCAGGGCGACGCCCTTCCAGTGGAACACGAGGCCGCCATCCTGGGCGACCACGGAGCAGGCGGCCTTGGCGCGGTTGTCGAGGGTGACGGGTTTGAGGGCCTTGTCCTGCGAGCGGAACTCGATGCGCCAGAGCAGGGGCTTGGTCTCGGTCGAGACGACCATCGGCTGCTTGGTGAGGGTGTTGACGATGCGCACGAGGCCGAGGCCTGCGGCCTCGTCGGCGAATTCCAGCGACAGCGCGGTGCTCGCCAGCTTGTACTTCGCGGCGACGGCGTCGGGGCGCGCCTGTGGCGGCAGGGGAATCTGGCGGATGGTGACGGCCGGCTTGCCGGCGAGCAGGGCGGCGTAGCGCTGGGGGTCTCGCTGGGCTGGGCCGAGGTAGAGGCGGGCGGCGTTCTCGTAGGTGCGCTCGGCCCACGCGATGCAGGGGGCCTTGAGATAGTTGTAGTACTCGCTCACGCCGTCAAAGAGGGTGATGCCGCCGGGGTGGCCGAGGCCGATGGCGTCGTCGGCGTTGTGCATCACGGCCCAGCCGGGTAGGTGCTGGCTGGTGCGGGAGTCGGTGAAGCGTCCCTGCTTGAGCGGCTGGGCGCCGAGCCAGCGGCCGAACAGCGCGTCCTTGCGGGAGACGTGCATGAACTGGAGCTCGCTCCAGCGGTAGTCGTCGGTGCGGCTGGCGGTGGCGTGGACGTCGATGATGGGCGAGTAGGCGCGGTAGGTCCAGCGATAGACGGCCTGGGCGTTGCCGCTGGCGTAGCGGTCGGGCGAGCCGTAGCGGGCCTTGGCCTCGACCACGATGCGGAGCGGGCCCCGATGCACGACGCGCGCCGTCGAGTTGGCGTCGTCCTGGAGGAGGACGGTGCCACGTTCCTTGGTGTAGAGCCGGTCGCCCCAGTAGAAGGCGTCGTAGCGGTTGCCGGAGCCGTTGAACACGAGGGTGTGGGGGAACCCGCCGCCGCCTTTCTCGGCGATGTGGGCGGTGAAGTACTGGTTCGAGAGCAGCAGGTGGTCCTTGGCGCGGTCGAGGCGCAGGTCGGTGCTGGCGGCTTTGTGGGGCTTGGCCTGCTGGATGAGGAAGAAGCGGCGCTGGCCGGGCTCGGTGACGCCGTCGAGGAGCAGAGAGAGGACGGCCTCCTTGCCCTCGACATCGAGCTGAGCGACGGCGGGTCTGGCGTTCCGTCCTGCGGCATCGGTTTCCTCGGCACGGATCGTCTGGGGCGCGCCGCCGGGAAACAGCATGGCCAGGGGCGCGCGATGCTCCACCACGTGGTGGAAGCGGCGCGGGCCGGTGTTGCGCACTTCGAGGAAAAGGGGGGCCTCGCCGGCCAGGGCGAGCGACGCGGCGACGAGGAGTGAGACGCAGAGCACGGTGGGGCGCATAGTGCGGCCTCCTGGGTAGTGGGCGCGGGAGCGCGCGCATTCTACTGGGGACGGCGCCCAGGCGTCAAGGCGTGAGAGCCTATTGCGCCTGGAGAGTGAGGAGGGTGATGTCGTCGTGCTGCTCGGCGTCGGCCACGTAGGCGCTCACGTCGCTGCGGAGGGCGGCGATGAGCGGCTGGGCATTGGCCACGGCGTGGCGCACGGCGGCGGCGAGACGGTCGGTGCCGTACATCTGATGGCGGTCGTTCATGGCTTCGCGCACGCCGTCGGTGTAGAGCACGAGGGCGTCAGAGGGGGCGAGCTGCACGGCGTGGTCGGCGACCAGGGTGTCGATGGCGCCGATGGCGCCGAGGGCGATGCCGCCGCGGGGCAGGAGCTGGGCGTCGGCGCCGCGGACGAGCACGGGCGGCTCGTGGCCGGCATTGGCGTAGCGCAGGGTGCGGGTGCCGTCGTCCCAGATGCCGTAGAACATGGAGACGAAGACGTCGCCCGTGGTCTGGTCGAACAACTCGCGGTTGAGCCGCACGAGCGCGTCGCTGGGAGACGAGCACGCCGTGGCGATGGCGCGGAGGAGGGTGTGGGTCATGACCATGACGAGCGCGGCGCCCACGCCCTTGCCGCTCACGTCGGCCACGGCGATGCCCCATTGGCCGGCGGCGAGGGGGATGACGTCGAAGAAATCGCCGCCCACGTCGCGGGCGGGCAGGGTGAGGCCGTCGAGAGCGACGTGAAGGAGGCGCGGGAACGACTGGGGCAGCAGCTCGCGCTGGATGCGCCGGGCCACGGCGGCCTCGCGGTCGGCCTGGTCGCGCTCGGCGCGGATTTGGGTGTGGAGGTGACGCAGGCTGTCGATCTGCTCCGTGGTGCGGCGCACGGAGAGCTGACGGACGGCGTCGAGGAGGGTGGCCCCTTCGAGCAGCAGGGTGGTGTGGGTGGCAAAGGTGTGGAGCACATCGAGGTCGCCGCCCGTGAAGGAGCGGTTGGAGCGGGCGAAGGCCCCCAGGAGGCCGATGACGTTTCCGTCGCGCTTGAAGGGCGCCACGAGCATGGCGGTGAGGCCCTGGGCGTGGAGCGCGGCATAGCGGGGGTAATGGCCGATGTCGTTGATGAGGATGCTCTTGCCTCGCCCGACCACGTCGCGGTGGATTTCGGGGCCGAGGTCGATCTCGGCCCCGACGGAGAGGGTGATGGGCTCCATCTCCTTCTCGACGTCGGGGAGCACTTCGATGACCGTGGTGTCCACGGCGAGGATGCTGTGGACGGCCTCGGACATCTGGCCGAGGAGGGTCTGCACGCCCACGTTGTCGAGGAAGGCGCTGGAGAGGGTGCTGATGGACTCGAGCACGCGGGCCTGGCGCTCGCGGTCCTCCGAGCGGAACTCCAGGCGCAGGTACTGGCGGCGCAGGCTGCTGAGCTCGCTCGCGGTGCGGCGCGAGCGGAGGAAGCGGGCGACCACGATGGCCGCGAAGCCTGCGTTCACCAACACGGTGGTCTCAACAAACTGGGAGGGCGTGAGGCTCGGATGGAGCAGCCAGAGCGCATTGAAGGCCAGCCACAGGAGTACGGTCGCTATGAGATGGAGCAGGCTGCCGCGCCGCATGGCGTCCTCGTGTCCTACACGGCCGCCTGGTGGCGGCCGGCATACTTGATCAGACGGAGCTCGTTGCCGCGTCCCGGCTCGTAGGAGTGGGAGATGCGGTCCATGAAGTGGTGAAGGATCACGAGGCCGAGGCCGTGGCCCGCCCCGGAGGCCCAGTAGCCGTCGATGTCGTCCTTCGGCTTGGCGGCAGGCGAGAAAGAGCACTGCGCCTGGTCGCCGATGGTGACGGCGAGCTGGGTGCGGCTGGCGTCCACGCGGATGTTGATGCGCGGGTCGGCACGGCTATCGTCAGGGAGGTAGGCGTGCTCGATGATGTTCACGCAGGCCTCGTCGACGGCCATAACGGTCTTGGCGATTTCGCCGGGCGGGTAGTGGTGTTCCACGGCGGCGAGTGCCACGAGCTCGCGAATGATCGTGAGGTAGCGGGTGCGTGCGGGCAGGTCGAGCATGATGCGCGTGGGGGGCGCGCTGTGCGTGCCGGGCGCGAAGTCGGCCACCATCAGGCGTTCTCCTCGGGCGAGTCGAAGGCGTCGAGTGCGGCGGCGACCGAGGGATACACGTGGATGATCTTCGAGAAGCCCAGGATATCGAAGATGTCGCGGATGGCCGGGGTCATGGCCGCCACTTTGATCTCTCCGTGCTTGGGCAGCAGCTCGCGGTAGGTGTCCACCAGGATGCCGAGGCCGGCGCTGCTGATGTAGTCGAGGTGTTCGCAGTCGATCACGATGCGGAGCACGCCGCCGTCGCGGACGGCCTGGAGCTGCTCCTCGAACTGCGGGGTGGTGTGGGCGTCCAGGTAGCCCTGAACGTGGAGCACGACGGCGCTGTTGTGGGCAGGTGTGCGACTCACCTCGAAGGGCTTCTGCATTGCAGGTCTCCGGTGTCGGTCACTCGGGGTGCGTGCGGGGGGACTGCTCGGCCAGAATGCGTGTGATGGCCTGGATGGCCTCGATGGGGCCGTTGGGGGATTGCTCGATGATGGCTGCGGCGGCCGTGGCGAGGTGTTCGCGCTCGTGGGCGGGATGGTCGGGGCGCACGTAGGCCACGAGGGGCACGGCGGCCCAGGGGCCGGCACGCAGGCATCCGAGGGCGTTCAGGTCGCCCTGGCCTTCGGCGGCGGGGTCGAGGATCACGGCGTCGAAGGCGGTGTTGGCGTGGCGCGAGGCGTCGGAGCAGTTGGCGCAGGCGATGGCGCTGAGGGCGCTTTCGCGCAGGGCCTGGCGCACGCGGTCGCGTTCGGCGTCGTCGCCGATGATGGCCAGCACGCGGGCGGCGTCGCCGTCCTGGAGGCCGTCGAGGGCGTTGAGGAAGGCGTCGCGGTTGATGGGCTTGCGGAGGCGTTCGCTGGCGCCGGCGGCCTCGGCGATGGCGGCGTCGTCGGTGGACGAGGCGACGATGAGCGGCGTGTCGGTGGTGCGGGGGTCGGCGCGCAGTTCGTCGGCGAGTTCCCACACCTCGTGGTCGGGGATGGCCACGTCCACGAGGACGGCAAAGGGCAGGAGCGCGCGGGCGCGTTCGAGGGCGTCGTGGAAGCGGCAGGCGCCGGCCACGCGATAGCCGAAGGGCTCGGCCCACCGGCGGAGGTCGAGGATGAGCTGCGGGTCGTCTTCGGTGACGGCGAGGATGACGGGGCTGGAGGCGTCGTCGGGGAAGGGATCGCCATCGACCACGCGCTGGCGCAGCTCCTCGTGCAATTGCTTGAGCAGATGCAGATGGGTGGGGATGACCACCACGAAGGTGGAGCCTCTGGCCTCGTGGCTCTCGACGGTCACGTGGCCGCCGAGCAGGCGGCAGAGCTTCTTCACGAGCGAAAGGCCCAGGCCCGCGCCGCCGTGCTCGCGGGTGGCCGAGCCGTCCACCTGGCGGAATTCCTCGAAGATGTGCGGCAGCGCGTCGGGCGGCAGGCCCACGCCGGTGTCGCTCACCGAGATGGCCAGGCGCGGCAGGTCGGCGCCGGCCACGGGATGGGCCGAGAGCCGGATCTCGCCCTGGGTGGTGAACTTGATGGCGTTGTTCAGCAGGTGCAGGAGAATCTGCCGCAGGCGGTCGCGGTCGGTATTGAGCACGGGCAGGGCGTCGGGCAGATCGGCCACGAGCTCGATGGGCTTGTCGGCCAGCGCGGGGCGGACGGACTCGATGCACTCGTGGATGAGCGCGCCGGGCTCGAAGGGGGTGGGGTGGAGCGGCACGTCGGCGCTGCCCAGTTGGGCGAGGTCGAGCACGTCGTCGATGGCGGCGTGGAGCGTGCGGGCGTTGGCGAGCACGCGGTTGAGGAAGTGCTCGCCTTTTTCGGAGATGTCGCCGGCGGCGCCGCGGAGCAGCAGCGACACGAAGCCGATGATGGAGGTCATGGGGGTCTTCAGCTCGTGCGACACGTTGGCGAGAAACTCGTTGCGCAGGCGGTTCATCTCGCGGAGCCGCACGTTGGCGCGCTGGAGCTGGCGGGAGCGGCGGGTGAGCGCGCGGTCGTGCTCCCAGCGCCCGACGGCCTCCACCAGCACGTTGTAGGCGGTGGCGTATTCGTTGGAGATGCGGCTCGAGAGCGCCTCGGCCATGCTCTCCTCGATGTGGACGAGGGCCTCGAGGTGCACCCGCGACAGCTCGGGCAGGGGGCGGCGGGCCACGTCGCGGCGCAGGTGGGCGCCGTCCACGCCGGTGGCCTTGGCCAGGCGGTCGAGCTGCTCCAGGTCGATGCCCGATGGCAGCGCCACGGCGATGGCCATGAGGGGGTAGCGCACGGAGCGGAAGCTGAGGGTGATGGGGAAGGCGCCGATCTGGTAGCCGCCCGGGCACAACTGGATCTTCGACTGGCTGGCGAGCATGGCGTCGCGGGCGCACTCCCACGCCGCCGTGCGGCAGGCCTCGCAGGCCACGGTGTAGCCGGCGTCGTCGCGGATGGCCTGGGCCACGGGGCACACGCCGCGCAGGCAGCCGCTCGACGAGGGCGTGCACACACACGTGGGCTCGGGCTGGTAGAGGAAGCAGGAGAACGACGTGTTGCCGAGCTTGGAGACGGCGGCCTCGTGGTCGCGGATGGCGTCCAGATCCAGCGCCACGCGGAAGTCCACCTTGCCCGGCGGCAGCAGGCGGCCGTCGACGAGCAGATCGGTGCTCACGCCGAAGGCCTCGAAGGCATCGACCATCCGCTGACGGATCGCGCTGGCGCGGGCGTTGAACGTGCGAAGCCGCAGCAGCACGTTGATGCGCGCCATCATCTCTTCGTTGTTGCGGGTCGGCACATAGTCGTCCACGGCCGCGTGGCGCGGCGGGATGGCGTCGAGGTCCTCGCGCAGCACCACGGTGGCGATGCGGGGGTTGAGGCGCTTCACCCGCTCGCACAACTCGATGTGGGTGTTGCCGGCAGGGTCTTCGGGCACGACGGCCAAGTCGGGGCGGGCGCGCAGGATGCTGCGCACGGCCTCGTCCACGTTGGGCGCATCGAGCACCTCGGAGTGGACGCTGGCGCGGCGGTCCTTCAGCGCATCCAGCACGTCGCGATCGGCGTCGCCCATCACGATCACATACGACGGCGCACGTGGAATGTCTTTGCCCATGGCAGGACACCGACAAGAGTTCAGGTCATCGCAATCACTATACCACCCGCGCGCGGCAAACTCAAGCCATGCAAGAGCTAGGGCTTCTCCAGCGCCAGGTCGTCCAGGTAGGTGACGGCCTTCTCGGCGGCCATGGACATGACGCCGATCCAGCGCAGCTTGCGGAAGTCGGCCTTGCCGAACGGGAGGTCCTTGAACGTCTGCGCCGCTTTGCCGGGGAGGGTGACGGTGAGGGTCCACTTGCCGTCGGTCTTGCGGCCGAGTGTGGCGTCGATCTGGAAGCGCACCCACTGGCCGTGGGGGAGGGTGAGCAGGGTGTCCGCGCCCACCACCACGCGGCCGTCCTTCTCCACGTGGACGGAGGGTCCGACCTTGTAGGGGCTGGAGTGGTCGCGCCATTCGGTCCAGAAGATGGCGCCGGGCTCCACGCGGAGGGCGAAGCGGAAGCGGGCGGGGCCGGTGTTGATGGCCGGGCTGTAGATGAGGTGGGGCTCCCACACGTGCTCGAGGCCGGGGGCGTCGGTGATCTTGAGGCTATGCTTGCCGCTGGCGGCGGTCTCGTCGGTGATGCAGGCGAGGCCGCCTTTGGCACGGTCCACGCCGATCACCTGGCAGCCTTCGGGCAGCTCGCCCACGGCGGTCTTCTCGAAGTCGTCGGCGAAGGTGGGCGGCTTGGGCGGCTCGGCGGGGGGCACGGGGCGGTTGGGGTACTTCGCCGGCAGCGCGGCCCACTCGGCCGGGCCGTGGAGGCCCACGTCGGTGGTGTCGATGGGCTGGAAGCCGAGGGCGAGCGCGGGCGAGTCCTTCGCGAGCGAGAAGTCGCCCTTCGTGGGGTCGGCGAACTTCGGGTCGGCCACCACGGAGTGCTTGTCCTGGCCGGTGGCCTGCCACTCGGCGAAGGTGCGGCCGGCGAACTCCGGCTCGTCGCCGCTGGCGGTCCAGTAGAGGTTGTGGTCGAGCTTGTAGTTGCCGTTGCGCCAGTTCGAGCCGAGCACCTGCTCGTTGGAGCACAGGAGGAGGTTGCGCTCGAAGGTGAAGGAGAGGTGCTCCTCCTCGCGGGTGCGCTGCACCTGTGTCTGGCGGCTGAAGGCGAGCACGTTGTTGCGGAGGATGTTGTTCTTGCCGTAGTGCTGATGGAAGCCGCCGGTCTTGGTGTTGTAGACGACGTTGTTCTCCATCAGGATGTCGGTGGAGCCTTCGTCGGTGTAGAGGCCCCAGCCGCCGTAGCTGTAGGAGTAGATGTCGTGGAAGATGTTGTGGCGGATGACGGAGCCAGGGCTGTCGCCGAGGGTGTAGATGCCGCCCATGTCGCTGAGGATGCCGAGGCCGATGTGGTGGATGTGGCAGTATTCGAGGATATTGTGGTTGGCCGAACTGGGCGCGTAGCCCCAACTCCAGCCGAAGCTCACGCCGGTGTAGTAGAAGTTGCTGATCTCGCAGTGGGCGATGGTGTTCCAGGAGGCCCGGCCGATCCACACGCCGATGCCGGCGGGGAACACGTGGCCGCCGTTGTGGATGAAGCAGTTGTCCACGCGGTTGTGGTCGGCGGCGTCGTCGGGCTTGCGGGGGCTGGCGCATTCGCCGATGCGCACGCCGCCGGCGCCCAGGTCGTGGATGTGGCACTGCCGGGCCACGCAGTGCTGGCTGCCCTGGGCAAACCAGAGCGCGTAGGTGCCGATGTGGCCGATCTCGCAGCCGTCGAGGGTGATGTAGCGTCCGCCCTTCACATAGACGGCGGCGGTGGTGAGGAAGGCCGCGGCCTGGCCGTCGGCGTTGCGGTCGCGGGGCAGCTTCCAGTCGGCGTGGCGGAAGGCGAGGCCGCGCAAGGTGATGTGCTCCACGGGGAGGCCGGCCGCCGGCTCGCCCACGATGCGCACCAGCTCGCCCAGCACGGGTGCCACCACCTCGGCCGTGGCCATGTCCTCGCCCTCGCGGGGCCAGTAGCTCAGCACACCAGTCTTGCGGTCCAGATACCACTCGCCGGGACTATCGAGCGCCTCGCGGTAGTTCTCCACGAAGTAGCGCTGCTTGCGGTCCCACCAGCCGATGGGCCAGCCGCTGCGGTTGGCGAAGCGCACCTCGTGCTTCTCGGTGTCGAGCTTGTCGATCCAGTGGAGGCTCGACGTCCACGAGTGGTAGGCGAACAGATTCACGTCGGCCAGGTTGTCCCACGCCTTCAGGTCGCCCGCCACGTAGCGGAAGCCCATGCACGCCTCGGCCTTGCCGCGAAACTTGTGGGGATTCTCGAACCCCGGCAGCGGGCCGTTGGTGCGCAGGAAGCCGACGTTGGGCGTGCGGGCGCGGATGGCCCGCCGGCCGTTCACCCAGAGCTGGTGGAAGTACCACTTGCCCGCCTTCACGTCGGGGAGCGTGGCCGACCAGATGTCGCCTTCGCCCTTCTTCCAGCCCGTGACGGCGCGGCCGCCACTCAGCACCGGCTGCTCGCCGGGATAGGCTTCATACATCACTGGCGCATCTGCCGCCCCAGAGTCCTCCGGGCCGAAGACGATCGGCTCGGCGAGGCGGTACGTGCCGCCACGCACCAGCACGCGGAAGGGCCGCGGCTCCTTGGCGGCCGCCTTCGCCTTGCGGATGGCGTCGCGGGCGCGCGTCACGGTGGCGAAGGGGCCGTCGGTGCCGGCGGCGTTGGGCTCGGCCAGGGCGCCCGACCAGGCGTCGTTCCCGTTGGTCGCCGCAAAGAAGTCGGCCTGAACGGGCGGCTGGCCCCTGAGCACACCCGAGCACCCGACGGCCCCGGCCACCAGGAGCGCCGCGAGTAGCAGCGTGCCCAGAGCGTTGAGAGCCTGCCCTGCGAATCCTGTCGCGGCCACGTCGATGAGTTCTTTCACCTTCGCTCTCCTTGGCTTGTGGGAACGGAGCGTCCCTTCCGTTGCGGCTTCGAAGCAGTCTAACGATTCTGCCAGAGGGTTTCCATCATGGCCCAGAAGTTTTCCATCGGGGTCTGGCAGACGATGAGGTTGGAGCATCCGACCATGATGCTGCCGAGCTGGCGAGCCACGTCGAGAGCGGCCATCGTCTCGCGCACCACGTCGTCGCGGGTGCCGCGGTGGAGGGTGACCGAGCTGATGCCGCCGAGCAGGGTCAGATGGGGGAAGCGCTCGCGCAGCCGACGCAGGTCCATCCCCGCTCGCAGGTCCACCTCGTAGAAGGCATCC
>JADHXT010000053.1 GCA_016782825.1 Candidatus Brocadiia bacterium
GGCGTCGTCGTGTGCTGGGGCCATGCGCCCCGCTTTAGGAGCAGCCTGTGACATTCAAGCAATTCCTGCCAATCCCGGTGATGATCGCCGCATTGGCCACTGGTCTCATGGTGCTGGACATGTACAAGGCCCCCGTGGTGCCGCATATGCACGCGTGGATCACCTTCCAGGCCTGGGCCATGTACTTCATGGCGGGCTGCACGCTAGCAGGTGGCCTGAGGGTCATGCTCGGCTACCTGGGCGGCGCCATCGCCTCGGTGGCGATCATGGAGCTGGCGGGCCTGCTGGGCGGCTGGGGGCTCGGCGGCGCGGCCGTGCCCGTGGCTGTGTTCATCGTCGTGATCTTCGTGATCTCGGCCGAGCGCGTTCCCGGGCTCAACTTCGTGCCCGCCTGGTTCGTGGGCGCCGGTGTGTTCTTCGGCATCATGAACCTGAAGCAAGACTGGCCCGCTGGCGCCACGAAGTGGTCCAACTACCAGTTGGCGGGCACGTACCTGATGGTCTCGTGCGCCATCGGCATGGTCTTTGGCATCGTCACCGTGTTCCTCCGAGGGAAATACGAGGCCAGCCTCAAGAAGACGTAGGCCTGGCCGAAGCGGGTGAGAAACGCGGACCAGACAGGGGGCCTCCGGCAATTGCTGGAGGCCCCCCACGCATGGAACTCGCTCGAAGCCGGGCATGTGCTTGCTCTACAGCCCATTCCGGTCTAGAATAGTGCTTTGCATCAATCGGGCCTCCATGCGAGACCAGGAGAGTTCTCATGCAGATGCGGCGTGGCGCCGTCACCGTGTCGCTGATCACCCTTGCCATGCTGGGCGCAGCGCCAGCGGTACTTGCCGCGGCGAAGCGCGTCGCGCGCCGCCAGGTGGCCGCCAAGCCCGGCGCGCCAGCGTGGTATGTGAAGCGGGCCACGTGGCAGGAGACTCTGCGCCTGTCGCGCGAGAATCGCGCCGCGCTCGACGCGGCCGAGGACAAGGGCGACGCGTTCAAGCCCTTTGTCAGCCCTGTGCTGCGTGGGCAGGAGCAGCCGCTGCACGTGTCGGTGAACGTGTCGGGACTCAAGGAAATCTGGCTGGTGGCGACCTTCGGGCCGGACGACTACCATCACGACCGCGCCGTGTGGGGCGAGCCCGTGGTCATCGACAAGGACGGCAAGGCCACGCCGCTGACGAAGATGAAGCCCGCCCACGCCAAGTTGGGCTGGGGCGCCCTGCTTGTGAACAGCAAGCTTGGCGGCGGGCCGCTCCAGATCGGCAAGAAGACCTTCAAGCACGGCTTCTGGGCACACGCGCCCAGCACGCTGGCGTTCCGGCTCGACGGCAAGTACGAGCGGTTCGAGGCCTGGGTGGGCGTGGGCATCGGAGCGCCTCGGCAGGGGAGCTGCAACTTCAAGGTGCTCGACAAAGGCGATCGCAGCACGGCCACCGACGACCTGTGGCGAGTGCTGGCGCGCGACTTCAAGAAGGGCCGCGCTCCTCAGCAGATGAACTGGGAGCGCGAAGACCGCATCTGGCAGAGCGAGTGGAAGGCCGGCGACCTGAAGGACCTGGCTCTTCGCTACGCCAAGGCGGCCCACCGAGTGAAGTCGCTGGCCGAGCAGGCGGCCATCCTCGCACCCAAGGTGGCCGACCCCGCCATCCTTCAGCAGGTGCGGTCCCTCTACTACCGCTCGCGACAGCTCGACGAGGCCGTGGCGCAGGCCAAGACGATCCAGACCGAGCCGCTGCGGCTGGCCATCACCGACCTCATGAAGACCTACGGAGCCAAGTATCCCCAGGGCCAAGCCTACCTCGAGCGATTGGCCGCCCTGGAGAAGGCGCTCGTCGAAGGCATGTCGAAAGAGAAGGCCGACCCCGAGCAGGTGGCGAAGGTGGCGGCCGACCTCGTGGCCCTCCAGCGCGAGGCCCTGCTCGCCAACCCCGCCATTGACTTCGACCGCGTGCTCCTCGTGCGACGCAACCCCAGGAACATGGGCCTGCCGGCCAACTGGCAGAGCAACTCCAACGTAGCGAAGACCGGCTACGACAACCAGATCGCGTCCCTGGAGTTTCGCAAGCCCGGCGCGGCCATCGAGGCGGTTCACAGCCCGGCGGGAGGCAAGTTCGTGGGCGACCTCGAGCTGCACGTCGACGCCGACCGCGTGCTCTTCTCGTCCGTCGGCAAAAGCGGCGCGTGGCGGCTCCACGAGATGAAGGTGGACGGCACCGGCCTGCGCGAGATCGACAACGGCGACGGCCCCGATGTGGACCACTACGACGCCTGCTACCTGCCGGACGGCGACATCATGTTCTGTAGCAGTGCGTGCTTCATCGGCGTGCCCTGCGTGTTTGGCAGCAGCCACGTGGCCGTGCTCTACCGCATGAAGCCCGACGGCACCGGCTGCCGCCAGTTGTGCTTCGAGCAAGACCACGACTGGTGTCCCACCGTGCTCAACAACGGCCGGGTGCTCTACCTGCGATGGGAATACACCGACACGCCTCACTCCAACACCCGCCTCCTGTTCCACATGAACCCCGATGGCGCCGAGCAGATGGAGTACTATGGGAGCAACAGCTATTGGCCCAACTCCTTCTTCTACGCTCGGCCACTTCCCGGCCACCCCACCAAGGTGGTGGGCATCACCACGGGGCACCACGGCCTGCGGCGGATGGGGCAGCTCGTGATCCTCGACCCCGCCCGCGGCCGCCGCGAGAGCACGGGGGCCGTGCAGGCCATTCCCGGCCACGGCAAGCCCGTGGAGGCGACCATCCGCGACCAGCTCCGCAACGGCAAGTGGCCCCTCTTCCTTCATCCCTATCCCGTGAGCCAGAAGCACTTCCTGGTGGCCTGCCAACCGCGGCGGGGCGCCCTGTGGGGCCTCTACCTGGTGGACGTGTTCGACAACATGCTCCTCCTCCGCGAGGAACCCGGCTACGCCCTCCTGGAGCCCACGCCCCTCCACAAGCGCGCGCGCCCGCCGGTCATCCCCAACAAGACCGACCCCAAGCGCAAGGACGCGTTGATCTACCTGTCGGATATCTACGAAGGCGACGGCCTGAGGGGCATCCCGCGCGGCTCCGTCAAGAAGCTGCGCATCTTTGCCTACCACTTTGCCTACCGCCACATGGGTGGTCTGCTCGGCGTCATTGGCATGGACGGCCCCTGGGATATGCGGCGCATGGTGGGCACCGTGCCCGTCGAGCCCGATGGCTCGGCCTACTTCCGCGTGCCCGCCAACATGCCCCTGTCCATCCAGCCGCTCGACGCGGAAGGCAAGGCGCTCCAGGTGATGCGCAGTTGGATGACCGCCATGCCCGGCGAAACCCTCGCCTGCGCCGGCTGCCACGAGCCGCAGAACACCGTGCCGCGCAACCGGCAGACGGCGGCTCTGACCAAGCCACCCGCAGAGATCGCTCCGTGGCGCGGCCCCGAGCGGCCCTACGCCTTCAAGCGCGAGGTGCAGCCCGTGCTCGACGCCCACTGCGTGGGGTGCCACAACGGCAAGCCGCGCCCCGACGGCAAGACCCTCTGGGATCTGTGCGGCACCAAGACCATCACCGACTACCGCTCCGTGACACCCGGCACCGGCGGCAAGCGGGGAGGCCGCTTCTCCGTCAGCTACGTGGCGCTCCATCGCTACGTGCGGCGGCCCGGCATCGAGAGCGACTACCACATGCTCGCGCCCATGGAATACCACGCCGATACCACCCAGCTCGTGCAGATGCTCCGCAAGGGCCACCATGGCGTGCAGCTCGACGCCGAGGCCTGGGACCGCCTGGTCACCTGGATCGACCTCAACGCGCCGTACCACGGCACGTGGACCGAGGCCGGCTGGGACCCCAAGGCCCAGCGCCCACGTCGCCGCGAGCTGCTCCAGAAGCACGCGGGGCTGGACCTGGACCCCGAGAAGGTCATCGTGCCCGAGCCCTACAAGCCGACGGTGGTGGCGCGGGCGGAGACGCCCAAGCCCGGTCCCGCGCCCGAGGTGAAGGGATGGCCCTTCGATGCGGCCGAGGCCAAGCGACGGCAGGCCGCGGGCGGCGGCGCCGTGACGCGCACGGTGGACCTCGGCGACGGCATCCAGCTCACCCTCGTGCGCATCCCTGCCGGGGAGTTTGTGCTGGGCGACCCGAAAGGCTACGCCGACGAACTGCCCCTGTGCCGCGCGCGGATCGACAAGCCATTCTGGATGGGCGCCTGCGAGGTGAGCAACGAGCAGTTTGCCCGATTCGACCCGCGCCACGACAGCCGCGTCGAGTCGAAAAACACCTATCAGTTCGGCGTCCACGGCTATCCGATGAACGGGCCGAAGCAGCCGGTGGTGCGGGTGTCGTGGCAGCGGGTCGTGGCGTTCTGCCGCTGGCTTTCGGAGAAGACGGGCGAGCGCTTCGTGCTGCCCACCGAGGCCGAGTGGGAATGGGCGTGTCGGGCCGGATCGGCCGACGCCTTCTCCTTTGGCGCCATCGACGCGGACTACTCGAAGCACGCCAACGTGGCCGACCAGAAGCTCCGCGAGTTTGCCAGCAATCCCTACACCGTGTCTCAGCCACTCACCAAGGCCACAAAGTACGACGACTGGATTCCGCGCGACAACCGCTTCAACGACGGCGGCCTCCTGTCCATGCCCGTCGAATCCTACCAGCCGAATGCCTGGGGACTGCACAACATGCACGGCAACGTGCTGGAGTGGACTCGCACCACCTACCGCCCCTATCCCTACAGCGCCGCCGATGGCCGCGACGCCCCGGCTACCGAAGGCAGCAAGGTGGTGCGCGGCGGCTCGTGGCGCGACCGCCCGGCGCGATGCCGCTCGGCCTTCCGCCTGGCATACCGTCCCTACCAAGGCGTGTACAACGTAGGCTTCCGCGTGGTGGCCGAGATCGCGCCGAAGACGGTTCGGCGGCCGGCCAGCCTGTCCGTCACTCGCTAGACGCGCCGCGCGGGCTGGATCACCGAAGCTTGACACGCGCGCGAACGCTGCGATATAATTCAATGTTCCAACCCGCCGTAGGGACGTGTCGGGCGGTGCGAGCCTGGTGTGTCTGAGGGGAGTGTGTCGTTCCCCACGCGGCAACGTGTCCCGATCCCTGAGGATACGCGACGTGGCCAAGCTGTATGTCGAGCGCGGGCCCCTGCGGGGCAAAGAGCTGTACCTGGAGGAGGGGAAAGTCTACACCATCGGGCGCGATCCCGACTGTAGCCTCACCTTCCCCGACTCGCTCACCTCGCGCAAGCACGTGGCTCTGCGCGTGAGCAAGGGGCAGGTGTTCCTGCGCGACATGGAGAGCAAGAACGGCACGTTCGTCAATGGCCAGGCGATGGGCCGCAAGGCCATCGATCTCAATCTCGGCGACCAGGTGGAGATCGGCGAGACTCTGGTGTCGCTCCTCTCGGACGAGGAGCGGGCCACCACGGGCGGCCTCATCGGCCGCGAGATGGCGGGCTACAAAATCCTGGAGAGGGTGGGCCGCGGTGGGATGGGCACCGTGTATCGTGCCGAGCAGTGCTCGCTCAACCGCATCGTGGCGTTCAAGGTGCTCTCGCCCAGCTTGGTGTGGGACCAGGAGTTCGTCGATCGCTTCATGCACGAGGTGCGCTCCGCGGCGCGGCTCGTGCACCCGAACATCGTGCGGGCGCTCGACTGCGGACGCGAGGAGCGAATCTACTTCTTCGTCATGGAGTTCATGTCCTGCGGAAGCATCGAAGACCACATCGATGAGGAAGGCCGCATCGCCCCCGATCGCGCCGTGCCCATGCTCATCGACGTGTGCCGGGGCCTCGACTATGCCGATCGGCAGGGCATCGTGCATCGCGACATCAAGCCCGACAACCTCATGCTCGACGAGAAGGGCATGGTGAAGATCGTGGACATGGGCATCGCGACGTCCCTCGAGGGCAAGAAGAAAGCGTCGCAGAAGGAAGGGGTGTTTGGCTCGCCGCACTACATGGCCCCCGAGCAGGCCGCCGGCGACCACATCGACCAGCGCGCCGACATCTACGGCCTGGGCGCCACGGCCTACCACATGCTGTCTGGCCGCACGGTGTTCTCCGGCGAATCGCAGCTCGAGATCATGTCCCAGCACGTGAACGACGAGCCGCACGACCTCGCCGAGGTGGCCCCCTGGGTGCCCAAGCGCCTGTGTGCCATGACGATGAAGATGCTGAAGAAGGATCCGGGCGACCGCTACCAGTCGGCGGCCGACGTGATGGCCGACTTGACCCAACTGGCCGGCGGCGAGGTGCAGACCCCACGGCCGAGCGAGCTCCGCCGCGTGCCCACCAGCAAGCGCCGTCCCGCAACCAGCCGCTACGCGAAGCAGCGGCGCAACAAGCTCATTCTCGTCAGCGTGCTGCTGGCGCTGGTGTTGCTGGTCACGCTGCTTCTCCTGATCCCGAGCTGAGGGCCCGCGTTGATGGTCACGCTGCGCGAAACGCGGGGCGGCGTCCACATTCGACTGTGCGCCCAGCCCAAGGCCTCGCGAAACGCCGTCGTGGGCATGCTCGGCGACCGAGTGAAGGTGGCCGTCACCACGGCGCCCACGGATGGGAAGGCCAACAAGGCCATCGAGGCCCTGCTGGCCAAAGCACTGGCCGTGCGGCCGTCCGCCGTGAGCATTGTGGCCGGCCACGCGTCTCGCCACAAGACCGCGCGGGTCGAGGGGCTTGCCGCCAAGGACGTGCAGGCACGCCTGCTCGCGATCATCACCGATGGAGCGAAACGGCACACCGTGTGACCGTTCCGCATGTGGAGACCGAGGAACCATGGACTTGTATGACCGCGTCCAGGACGCTGCCAGGACCATACGCCAAGTGGCCCCCGACGCCCCCCAAGTGGCCATCATCCCCGGCACGGGGCTCGATGGCATCCTCGACCGCATCGACCGGGAGCACGTGGTGCCCTTCGAGGACATCCCTGGCTTTGGCGACACCACAGCCACCACGCACCGGGCCGAGCTGATCTTCGGGCAGTTGGGCGGCAAGAGCGTGGTCGCCACCGGCGGACGCCACCACGTGTACGAAGGCTACTCGCTCGAGGACGTGACCTTTCCCACCCGCGTGCTGCGCGCGCTGGGAGCCGACACGCTGATCATCTCCAATGCGGCGGGCGGCATGAACCCGCACTACGAGCCTGGCGGGATCATGCTGATCGAGGACCACATCAATCTGATGGGCGTGAACCCGCTGATCGGCCCGCACGACGAGCGTCTGGGACCCATGTTCCCCGACATGTGCGAGCCCTACAGCAAGCGGCTTCTCGATCTGGCAGAGCGCGTGGCGCTCGAGGAGGGCATCCGAGTCCACCAGGGCGTCTATGTGGCCGTCACGGGACCGAACCTGGAAACCCGCGCGGAATACCGCTTCCTGCGCGCGGCCGGCGCCGATTGCGTCGGCATGTCCACGGTCCCCGAGGTCATCGTAGGCGTCCAAGTGGGCTTCGAGATTCTGGGCCTCAGCTGTGTGACCGACCTGTGTCTGCCCGACGCACTCGAGCCGGCCAACATCGACCGCATCATCCACACGGCGCAGCAAGCGGCGCCCCAGCTCATGCGGCTCGTCGAGCGCGTCGTGGCCGAAGCCTAGCCATCCTTCCGCAGGGGCAGCGGCTGCCCGAGCGCCTGCCGGATCGCACGGAATGTTGCCGCCTCCGAGGCTGTGACCCCGAGGTCGCACAAGGGGCTGAAGAGGAATCGCAAGAATGAACTATCGCAAGACCGTCAATCTGCCCAAGACCTCCTTCTCCATGAAGGCCAATCTGCGCCAGCGCGAGCCCCAGTTTCAGAAGCGATGGCAGAAGATGGACCTCTACGGCTGCATCCGCAAGGCTCGCAAGGGATGCCCCAAGTTCGTGCTGCACGACGGGCCGCCCTACGCCAGCGGCGACCTGCACATCGGCACGGGGCTCAACAAGATCCTCAAGGACATGGTCGTCCGCTCGAGGACCATGAGCGGCTTCGACGCGCCCTACGTGCCCGGCTGGGACTGCCACGGGCTGCCCATCGAGCACCAGGTGCTCCGCGAGCTGGGGGAGGGCGCCCTCGATACGCCCAAGATGGACGTGCGGCGCCGCTGCCGCAAGTTTGCCGACAAGCATGTGAAGGCACACGTCAAGCAGTTCCAGCAGCTCGGCGTGATGGGCGACTTCGCGGAGCCCTATCTCACGCTCGACCGTGGCTACGAGCAGGCGGTGATCGAGCTGTTCGCCGACCTCGTGGCGGGGGGCTACGTGTACAAGAGGCTCAAGCCCATCCACTGGTGCTACGAAACCCGCACCGCGCTGGCCGAGGCCGAGCTCGAATACAAGGACATCGAAAGCCCGGCCATCTACGTCAAGTTCCCCCTCGGCGACGACGTGAGCGACCTGTTCCCCGAGCTGGGCGACGAGCCGCGGTCCATGCTCATCTGGACCACCACCCCGTGGACGTTGCCGGCCAACCTGGCGATCGCGGTGGCCGGCATGGCCGAATACTCGGCCATCCGCTACACCGACCCGAACACGAAGCAGGCCGAGGTGGTGATCCTGGCTGAGGACCTCGTCGAAGTGGTCATGGCCAAAGTGGGGATCGAGAGCTTCGAGCGCGTGGGCCGCTGTCGCGGCGACCGACTGGCCGGCCGCCAGTACACCCACGTGTTCTACGGCGACCGCGTGTGCCCCATCATCGTGGCCCCGTTCGTGAGCCTCGACGATGGCACCGGCTGCGTGCACAGCGCGCCGGGGCACGGCCGCGAGGACTATGAGACGGGCATCGAGCATGGCCTCGACGTCTTCAGCCCCGTCGACGAGTTCGGCTGCCTCACCGACGCGGTGCCCGACTTCATGGGCATGCACGTCTTCGAGGCCGACCCGCTCATCATAGACAAGCTGGCGGGCATGGGCAGCTTGCTGCACGCCGAGCGGATCACCCACTCCTACCCGCACTGCTGGCGTTCCAAGGCTCCCGTCATCTTCCGCGCCACCGAGCAGTGGTTCATCTCCCTCGATCACAGCGGGCTGCGCCAGCGCCTGCTCCAGGCGATCCCTCACGTGAAGTGGATCCCCGGCTGGGGCGAGGGGCGCATCACGGCCATGGTGAGCGACCGCCCCGACTGGTGCATCTCGCGCCAGCGCGTGTGGGGCATCCCGATCCCCGGCTTCTACTGCGAGCACGATGGCGAGCTGCTCCTCGACGCCGACATCATCCGCCACGTGGCCGGTATCTTCGGCCGCGAAGGCTCCAACGCGTGGTTCACCAAGGACGCCGCCGACCTCCTGCCGGAAGACACCGCCTGCCCGCGATGCGGCGGCACGAAGTTCCGCAAGGAGACGGATATCTTCGACGTGTGGTTCGAGAGCGGCTCGAGCCACCGCGCCGTGCTGCGGGGCGAGAAGGCCGAGCGGCAGGGCCTCCGCTGGCCCGCCGACCTCTACCTGGAGGGCACCGATCAGCACCGCGGCTGGTTCCAACTCTCCATGCTCCCCTCCGTGGCCGCCGACGGGCAGCCGCCCTTCCGCCAGGTGCTCACCCACGGCTTCGTGGTCGACGAGAACGGCGAGAAAATGTCCAAGAGCCTCGGCAACTTCATCTCGGTGGCCGATGGCCTCGATGAGTTTGGGGCCGAGCTCCAGCGCCTGTGGACCGCCAGCGTGGACTACACCGACGAGATTCCCGCGTCGCGCGACGTCCTGCGCCGAATGGAAGATCCCTACCGGCGATTCCGCAACACCTTCCGCTACCTGCTGGGCAACCTGCACGGGTTCGACCCTCTCCGGGATGGCGTACCTACGGAGAGCATGCGCGAGGTGGACAGATGGGCTCTCTCTCGAACGGCGACCCTCTGCTGGGACGTGGAGAAAGCCTATGCAGACTACCAGTTCCACCGCGTGTACCACCGGACGTACGCCTTTTGCACAGTGGACCTGAGCAATTTCTATCTGGACGTGATCAAAGACCGCCTCTACTGCGGTGCGAAGGACGGTGTCGCCCGGCGGTCCGCCCAAACAGCCCTCTATGTGATCCTTAACTCGCTTGTCCGCGTTCTCGCTCCCATCCTCGTACACACGTGCGAGGAGGTATGGGACGAGATGAAGAAGATGTTCCCTTCTTCCTGCAGCGAGGACAGCGCGCACCTCACCACCTTCCCTTGGGTGAAACGGAGCGTGAGTGCTGGCATCGACACGATGCTTCAACTCGTGCTTGCTGATGGCGGCGCCACAGATGCATGGGATATCCTCCTCAAGCCGCTGGGCAAGAAAGGCCACACTATCTTCGATCTGCGTGATGAGGTGTACCGCAAGATCGAGGCGCTTCGTGCAGAAGGTAAGGTCGGGAGTGGGCTGGACGCGAAGGTCACCCTGTACGGCCAAGAGGGATTCGTGTCGAATATGTCCGAGTTTGAAGACGATGTTGAGAGCTGCACGCTTTCTGAGGTGTTCATCGTTTCCGAGGCTTCGGCGGAGATCTGTCCCTTAGGACAAACACCACCGAATGCGACAGAAAGCGATGTCTTCCTTGACGTGGCATTCCTCGTTGAGCCCTCCGAGCAGCCCAAGTGCGCCCGCTGCTGGCGCCACCTGCCCAGCGTGGGGCAGGACGCCGAGCACCCCGAGCTGTGCTGCCGCTGCGCCGACGTCGTGCGCGGCCTGAGCTAGCCTGCGGCCCACGTTGGAGAAGCCAATGCGTCACCTCAAGCTGGCCGCGCTGCTCTCGGGCGGCGGCACCACGCTTCAGAACTTCCTCGACCGCATCGCCGCCGGCGAGCTGGATGCCGAAGTGGTGGCCGTGGGCTCGAGCCGCAAGGATGCCTATGGCCTGGAGCGTGCCCGCAAGCACGGCGTACCCACGTTTGTGGTGCCGTCGAAGCAGTATCGGGGGCAGTCGGACGCCTTCAGCGATGCCGTCTTCGAGGAGCTGGGCCGATACGAGCTCGACCTCGTGCTCCTGTGCGGCTTCATGTGCCTGGTCCACATTCCCGAGCGCCTCATTGGCCGGGTGATGAACATCCATCCCGCGCTCATCCCCGCGTTCTGCGGCAAGGGCTACTACGGCCACTTCGTCCACGAGGCCGTGCTCGAGTATGGAGCCAAGGTGAGCGGCTGCACGGTGCACTTCGTGGACAACCACTACGACCACGGCCCAGTGATCGTGCAGAAAACCGTGCCCGTGCTGGACGGCGACACGCCTGACGAACTGGCCGCGCGTGTGTTCGAGACCGAGTGTGTGGCCTATCCCGAAGCCGTGCGGTTGTATGGCGAGGGCAGGCTGCTCGTCGAAGGGCGACGCGTGCGCACTCTCGCGGAGGGCGATGGCGCGACATGAGGATTCTGGTGGTGGAAGACGAGGCGCGTGTGGCCAGCTTCCTCAAGCGAGGGCTCGAGGCCGAGAGCTTTGCCGTGGACGTGGCCGGCGATGGCCAAGACGGCCTCCATCTGGCCACCGTGCACGAATACGATCTGATCCTGCTCGACGTGATGTTGCCGAAGCTCGACGGCTTCGAGGTCCTCTCGAAACTGCGCGCGCGCGAGAACGTGACCCCGGTGATCATGCTCACCGCGCGCGGGGAACTGAGCGACCGCGTGCGTGGCCTCGACCTCGGGGCCGACGACTACTTGGCCAAGCCCTTTGCCTTCGCGGAACTCCTGGCGCGGGTGCGAGCACTGCTGCGGCGCGGAGTCGACCGGGCCACCCCAACGGTGAGCGTCGGCTCCCTCGCGCTCGACCCCATGAGCCGCACCGTGACCGCCGGCGACGCCAAGATCGAGTTCACCCCCAAGGAGTTCACACTGCTCGAATACCTGATGCGCAACGAGGGCACCGTGCTCACCCGCACGATGATCTCCGAGCACTGTTGGGACATCAATTTCGACACCTACACGAACCTGATCGACGTGTTCGTCAACCACCTGCGCAAGAAGCTCCAGCCCCACGGTCTCGACGGCATGATCAAGACAGTGAGGGGGGTTGGCTATGTCCTCAAGAACACATAGGCGCGCGTTCTTCCGCCGCGCGCGGTTCAAGCTCACCCTGCTCTACACGAGCATCCAGTTCGTCATCCTCATCATCATGTGCGCGTTCCTCTACTACCGCAACTCACGGAGTATGGACAAGCAGCTCGAGCGCTTCCTCAAGGACGAGGCCCGCGACGTGATCGCCATGGTGCACGACCACCCGGACGACTGGGCGGCCATCCGCGACTCGTTCCGCCGCGAGAGCGGCGGCGAGCGCTACTACACCGTGAGCTTCCGCCTGCTCGACCTTGACGGCAAGATTCTTGCCGCCTCGCGCACCCTGCGCGACGAACGGGTGGCCCCCGTCACCCCCGAAGCTCTGGAGATCGTGCGCAAGGCCGACACGTACCAGGCCGAGGTGCTGGTGCCCGACGCCACGGCGCCGGAGCGCCCGTCGCGGCACCTGCTCATGGCCGTGGGCGTGCAGGACCGCGAGGGCAAGAGCGTGCTCTACGTGCTCCAAGTGCTGGCCGATCTGCGCCCGTTGCGAGCCTTGAGCCGCCACCTGCGCCACAACATCTACTCGGCCGTGCCGGTCCTGCTCCTGCTGTCGTGGATCGTGGGCTACATGCTGGCGCGGCGTTTCCTGCGGCCCATTCACACGATCACCCGCACGGCACGGCGCATTACGTCCACGAACCTCAACGAGCGGCTCCTGCGCACCAACTCAGGCGACGAACTCGACATGCTCGCGGCGACGCTGAACGACATGATCGGCCGGCTCGAAGAGTCGTTTGCGCTCTTGCGCCAGTTTGCCGCCGACGCGGCTCACGAACTCCGCACGCCGCTGACGATCCTGAAGGGCGAGGCCGAGCTGGCCCTGCGCGGCGACGTGAAGGATGCCGTGGCTCTCCGCGAGGCACTGGAGGGCAGCGTGCGCGAGTGCGACCACATGATCGGCGTGGTGGCGAATCTGCTTGCCTTGTGCCGAGCCGACATGGGCGACGAAGCTCTCGCCCACGAGCCGGTGCGCCTCGACCTGCTGCTCACCGACCTTGCCGAGACCTTTCTTATCCTGGCCGAGGATGGGGGCATCGCTCTCCAGTACACCGAGTTCCCCGAGATTGTGGTGCTGGGCGAAAGGTCGCGGCTGCACGAGTTGATCGCCAACGTCCTCGACAACGCCGTCAAGTACACCCCCAAAGGCGGGCGCGTGTCGCTCGCCTGCGAGGTGGATGCAGAAGAGGTACGTGTGATCATCGCCGATACGGGCATCGGCATCCCCGAGGACGACCAGACGAGTATCTTTGACCGATTCTATCGAGTGGACACGTCGCGCTCGCGCGACACGGGCGGCAGCGGCCTCGGCCTGAGCATCGCCAGGGCGGTGGCCACCGCCTACAGCGGCGAAATCGAGGTGGAGAGCGCTCCCGGCGCAGGCAGCCGATTCACCATCACGTTGCCATTGGCGCCGCCCGGCGAAGCGGCGGGTGGAGAGCTGACGGATGAGTGACCCCGACCCGCGTCCTGCCGGCCGAGTCCCGTCGCCTCCTGGCCCTCCGGTGGTGGAGATCCCACGGGTGCCGGAGCACTCGCGCCTGTACCGCTTCCTCCAGCACCCCTTCCTCTACGTGGTGCTGTTCGGCCTCTGGTTTGCCTGCGATCAGTG